>CAMWLG010000011.1 GCA_947175035.1 uncultured Lachnospiraceae bacterium
TTTCAGGTTCAGAAAACTCAGGTTCAGAGAACTCAGGTTCAGAGAACTCAGGTTCGGAAAATGCCGGTTCAGTAGGTTCCGATTTAGAAGATTCTGGTTTTATGCCATAATACTGTTCTGATATATCAGATGATGTAGTTTCATTAATTAAGATACTATTTACTTTTATATCATACTCTGCTGAATAGTTCTGATTATTATAAGCCATAATTGCTGTTATAGTAGCATTTCCTTCGGCAATACATTTTATTTCACCATTATTATTTACAGTAACAATATCGGAATTATTACTGCTTCAAATTACATTTGCTTCTTTAGGGAGAGTATATAGTGACAAGCTTTTAGTGTCTCCAACATAAAATATATCTGAGAAATCTATATTTATAATCGGTCTGCTAACTTTAATTATACATGTGTCAGTATATTCAATATTCTTATATGCAATTGTTGCTGTAATTGTTGCATTACCTTCATTGATTGTTTTTAAATGGCCACTATAATCTATAGTCACTATTTCTTCATTGTCACTATTCCAATTTACAATACAATTATTTGGAGTTATGGTTGCTTCTAATATATATTCATCAGTCCTTATTAATTCTAGATAGTTATTATTTAAAACAATACTTGGAATTATTTTATTTTGATTTAAAAAATTAGGATTTAACGAGACAAAAAATGAAAGAAACGCAAAAATAGCGGATATTATAGATGCGATATTAGACTTTCCAGTCAATAATAAAGCAACTGTTAAACACGTTAAAATAATACCTATAATCAATAAAATTATTTTTATCATAATGTATTTCTCTGTCCATATTAAATTTATTAACAAGCTTTTATATTTATAATATAACAAAAAAATATATATTTACAACCATTATTTTTGCATTTATGCTATATTCAGACAATATAGTTAATGTCATTAATTTCAATAGTTATTCTCAGTGCTGTCTTTTTTATTAACGTCTGTTCATTAAAAAACAAGCTCGAAGCTCTTGAAAATAATGAGTTTTCTGCTGCATTCCTGTTAAACTTCTGAGAATTGACTATGAGATGAACAAGCGTCCGTTACAAATTCCAGTGGAAATCGAGCGATGCAAGAGAGAATATTAATATTGCGGAATGAATTTTTGATATTCTCAATACTGCCGAGAGATTAAAACCGCATGAACAAAACATAAGCTCTGAGCTCATTGTTTTCACCGGCATTACTCGTCTTCACATACACATTTATGTGCTAATAGGGATTCAATCATGTATCCAAGGGTGGTCAAATCTGCAGAAATCATCTCCAGCTCTTCTTCGCTATGGCATTCTGCGAGTTGGCAGGCTATGGTCGATAAAATATAGAGATTTTGGCAATTGCTTTTCATAATTGGTTCCTGCGTAGATATTTATATAATATATGTACTGAAGTATAGAAAGGTGAGGTGCAAAGTTATGTGAAATAACATATAGCAAACTGATACGTTATCCCTCACATGGAATAACTTTTTATGAAAATGGAAGGATGAAAGACGTAACAATAGTGGAAAAATTACAGGGAATATAAAAATCCTACGATTTACTTATGAGCCTTGCTATGCTATACTATCAATGTTCAGATTGCTGAGCATTTGGTGTAAATTGTGCAAAATATAAAACAATAGTTTTGAATGCAAGTTGGAGAGGGAAAACGATGGATGGATCGATGGTAGTATTTGGGATATTTTGGGGTACTATTCTTTTTATGCTTGTGTTAATGGGTATATTGTGTGTGCTTTATGGAATTTCACACTCAAAGGCACTCAAGGCGTTAGGGTATGCCAGACCGTGGATGGTATGGATTCCTTTTGCAAATTATTGGGCGTTTGCAGAGGTAGCACTAGACGGTGAAGACAACATCACATTTTTTGATTCGTTTAGCGTTCCGGCGATGCTGTTTAAGCTTTGGTGGTTAATTATGTATGGCGTTTCGATTGTTCCGGGAGTGGGAGCCATATTGAGTCTTGCCATGCGGGTAATCTGTTTAGGTATCTGTTATACAAAGGTATATGCAAGGCTGGATGGGAAAACAGAGGAGGAGACACAGGGGATTGGCTATGTATCAGGTTTCTTTCCGATTATTGCCATATTCAAGTTCCTGATGGGACACTATAATGCTTAGCCCGTTACTTTTTCATGTACAATAAGGATATAACACCCAATAGGAAAATCCTGGAAAGCTCTTGGCTTTGGTCAAGAGCTCTTAATGTATATGGAGGACTAGTTGAATGAGTCAATGAATCTTTAGGAGGCGATAAAATGCTGAATACACATATCAAAGAAAAGTTCCATTGTATGAAAAAAGGACGGATATTAGGAATGATCATAATTTTCTGTTTGCTGTTGGGAGGATGCGTTCCCGATAATGATAATGCGGATGTTTTCATGCAGGAAGAGACAGTGACAGAGTCCGCATTGGAAGATGACGTAAGCGGGAATGGCGTGGAAGAGAAAGCGGGAGATGCAGAAAAAGAAGAATCGGCGGAAGACGAAGCACAAAATGCTCTGCTTTTACAGAACGAATCTCCTTGGCTTGCGGAAATGGTGGCGGAGCAGTCGGAAGTTTTGGAAGGATACGGGGTGTTTCTGGAAGAATATACACCGCAGATGATATATAGCAGTGTGGAAGTCCCTGCTTTTTCATTGATTTATCTGGATAGTGACGATGTTCCGGAGCTTGTCGTGATAGAAGGATATGCGCACGCATGCGGCGGTTATGTTTATACTTTTGAAGAAGGGAAGGTTGTTCCCATAGGAGAAGACTATGGATCGGGATATGGAGAATACGGAGGCATGTGCTATTGGGAAAAAGAAGGGATAGTATTTGGTGACCATGAGCAGGGAGGCAATGTATATTGCAATGTGTATCAGATAGAGGGAAGTAAGGATACGCTTCTGCAAAGTTACAGCGCAAGATGGGAGCGTTTGACGGAAGGCGAAGAATTGATACACACATATGCGGTAGACGGAAAAGAGGTATCAGAAGAAGAGTATCAGGCAGTTAGTGATAAATGGAATATGACCGAAAGTAAACTGATCCAGTACGATGATTGCCGGACACTGACAGAGGGTGATATACGGAGTATGCTGACAGAAGAACTGGAAACTCTGATCCTGACGCAGTAGGAATTGTTATTTATGAGGCTGTTTCATGAAAATCCACATATCTCCATAAAAGGGTTTATGGGAAATTGGTACGTAGACATGTTATTTTATAACAGGAAATTAGAAACTATAGGTTAAGCAATCTAGTTTTGTGATTATAGGGAGGTTATCTATGTTTTTTATTTGGATATTTTTAGTTGCAGCTTTTCTAATCGCTCTGTTGGTATTTGTAATTGCATCTATTATTTTGTTCATCAAGGACGGCATACGTGCAAAGCGAGAAGAAACAGGCAGAAAAACATATATTATAGCTATGTTCAGCATTAGTATGGCGATCATCGCTTTGGTGGTAGTAGGCTGGATTCTGTTTTATATCCTTGGCATACTTTTTATGAGGAGTATGTAAAAATGAGTGATCGTCAATTCATAAGAATATTGATTATTATTATTTTAATAGGAATCATTATTACAGTTGCACATTCAATCTATATTTGCTATGCCTACCAGAATTCTTCGATCATACAATTTATAGCAAAGGAGCTGTGGCTGTGAAAAAAATAATTGTAATTGTTACAACAGTTCTTCTGTTTGTTGCCGTAAATGCTTTCTTTTACATAACGATCACAAGCCGCCTTGCAAATAATTTCAGTGGAACAGGACAGCTTAAAATGGTCGATGTTGCACAATTCCTGCCTTTTGAGGAGGAATCAGAGCTTGCAAGAACCGGCTCATCTCTGAAATTTGAAAAGGAAGATGATTTGCCTGTTTTAGATGGAGCGGCAGCTCTTGTGCCTGTTTATGCATCTGTGATAGAGAATTGCTACCCCGAAGGAACTGTTACCTACGAGGGTGGAGCGTTTTCTGATGATAACTACTACGGTGAAAACTTTGCGCCTGACAGCGTAATGCAGTATCAGAACACGATCAGAGGATTTGATGCGCTTGTTGACGGCTCGGTTGATTTGTTTTTTACAGCTCATCCATCCAAAGAACAAATGTTGTCAGCACAAGAAAAGGGTGTTGAAATCGAAATTGTGCCGATAGGGTTAGAAGCATTTGTTTTCTTTGTCAACAAAGATAATCCTGTGGACGGACTTACATCGGAACAGATACGCTCTATCTACAGAGGAGAGATCACAAGCTGGATAGAAGTAGGCGGAGCTTCCAGACCAATCAATCCATTAACAAGAATCGAAGGATCAGGCAGTCAAACGATGATGGATATGTTTATGGAGGGCAATATGATTAACTCCAGAAATCCTCTATCTATATTTGGCGGATCAATCGGTTACTCTTTTCGATACTATCTGTCAGGGATGGTAGCCGATGAAAATGTGAAAATGCTGGCGGTAGATGGAATATATCCTGATGCAGAGAATATAAGGAACGGTTCATATCCGATTACTGTAAATTTTTATGTTGTCTATCGTAAAGATAACCATAATCCGAATGTCGTCAGACTTGTAGAATGGTTGCTTTCAGATGAAGGGCAGGCTATGATAGAAGCCTGCGGTTATGTCGGATTGCCTGATGAAGCCACTAAGCTTTAGCCTATTGGTACATAAGTCCGGGCTGTCCTTTTCGTGTTTATTAAGGAGAAAATATATGAAGGAAGCACCGATTTGGAAGAGAACCAATATAACGATTAAGAAGGCAACAGAATATTCCAATATCGGGAACAATCGGATAGAAGAGTTATTTACTTTTGAGTCTTGGTATGCTATACTATCAATGCTCAGCTCGCTGAGTATTTGGTGTCAAGGCTCTTTTTTGAAAGGAGCTTTTACTATGGGAAAAGACTTAAAAGGAAATTGAGAATATTCAAAGGAGATTAAGATAAAATGAAACTCGGAATCGTCGGGCTCCCCAATGTGGGAAAAAGCACATTATTCAATTCGCTGACCAAGGCGGGTGCGGAATCCGCCAACTATCCGTTCTGCACCATCGACCCCAATGTGGGGGTGGTGGCTGTGCCGGACGAGAGACTAAAGCTCTTGGGAGACATGTATCACTCCAAGAAAGTGACGCCCGCAGTCATCGAGTTCGTGGATATCGCCGGTCTGGTGAAGGGCGCCTCCAAGGGGGAGGGTTTAGGCAATCAGTTCCTCTCCAATATCAGGGAGGTGGACGCTATCGTACATGTGGTGCGTTGCTTTGAGGATACCAATGTGGTGCATGTGGACGGCAGCGTGAACCCTCTGAGGGATATCGAGACCATCAATCTGGAGCTGATTTTCTCGGATTTGGAGATTTTGGAGAGAAGAATCTCCAAGGTGGTGAAGGCGGCGCGCATGGATAAGACACTTGCCAAGGAGGAGGCGCTGCTCGGACGCATCAAGGCGCATTTGGAGAGCGGCAAAATGGCAAAGAGCATGGAGCTTCAGGACGAGGATGAGATAGAGCTGATGAAGTCCTACAATCTGTTGACGGGCAAGCCGGTGATCTATGCGGCAAATGTGGCGGAGGAGCATTTGGCGGATGATGGCGAGTCCAATCCCATGGTGGGTGACGTGCGGAAGTTTGCCGCGCAGGAGCAGAGCGAGGTGTTTGTCATCTGCGCCCAGATCGAGCAGGAGATTGCGGAGCTGGATGACGATGAGAAGGCGATGTTCCTGGAGGATTTGGGCATTGCTCAGTCTGGTCTGGACAAGCTGATCGCGGCGAGCTATCGTCTGTTGGGGCTGATGAGTTTCCTGACTGCGGGAGAGGACGAGACACGGGCGTGGACGATCAAAATCGGCACCAAAGCGCCCCAAGCCGCCGGCAAGATTCACTCTGACTTCGAGAGAGGCTTCATCAAGGCGGAGGTGGTGAACTACAAGGACTTGTTGGAACAGGGCTCGCTGGCTGCTGCAAGGGAAAAAGGACTTGTGGGAATGGAAGGCAAGGATTATGTGGTGAAGGACGGGGATGTGATTTTGTTCCGGTTCAATGTGTAATTTTGAGAGTTGTAATTCATTTGCAGGCTTTACAGATTGTTGTAGAGCCTGCATCTGTATCATCAGAGCCCGTTCGGGCAAAGCTTCATCATCGGAAAGATATTTTCAAAAAAATTTTAAAATAAATGGGAATGCGTTACTTTTTCATTCTCCATACGTGTTTCTATAAGAGGGAGGTGAAAGGCGGCACATGAGCATGGAGAAGGACATAAGAGGAGCAGTCATAAAATACAGCGATATGCTCTACAAAATATGCATTGTCATACTGCGTAACGAGCAGGATGTTCAGGACGCCATGCAGGATACGTTTTGCCGGTATTTGGAAAAGGCACCGGATTTTCAAGATGAGGAGCATGAGAAAGCGTGGTTGATCCGGGTGGCTACCAATATTTGCCGCGACATGATACGGTTTAGGATCCGGCATCCGAAGGTTTCAATCGAGGAGCTGGAGAACAGTCTTGCGGCACCGGAACACAAAAGAACTTTGCAGGAGCTGCTGGAACTTCCGGTCAAGCAGAAAATGGTTATTTATCTGCATTATGTGGAAGGGTATCAGATACGGGAGATTGCGGACATTCTGGGAATTACGGAGGGAGCGGTAAAAATGAGGCTGAAGCGTGGCAGAGAACAGATGCAGCGGCAGTGGCAGGAGGTGTATAACGGATGAGCGTGCGTCATGTAAAGGAGACTATGGATCAGATACACATTTCGGAAGAGATGCAGGAAGAACTGATCCGGAATCTTCAAAAACGGATGGAAAACGGAAAGAAAAAAACAGGGAACTGGAAGAAACTGGCAGCAGTTGCGGCGGTGCTTGTGCTGATGACGGGGATGGTCAGTGTTCCGGTGCGGGCAATCGTGGAAAGCGTCGTAATGGCGCGGATGGAGCAAATTCCGAAAGAGGAAACGCAGGAACTTGTGGATATGATACGAAAACTGAATGTGGAAGTCGACGGCTTCTCAAGAGAGTATTCCGACAAAGAGAGAGAACGCATGAAAGAACTCTTGTGGTTATATCGCAACGGGACATTCCCGGCACAGAAAATTCTGCTGGTAGATACGATGAGCGGAGGGGCAAAGGACACGCTCAGTTATAACAAAGATACGGGGGAGTTTTATCTGCCGGAGCGGGAACTGACAGATGAGGAGCTCTTGGAAATCATTGATTTTAATCAGATCAGGAATTACGCCCTTGGACAGACTCAGGCGGCGCAGGAATCGCGGGAGGAAAAGAGGGCGGAACAGAAACGACTCAGGGAACAAGTGCGGGCTATGGGAGGAATCAGTGAAAAGGAAGCAATAGAAATAGCGAGAAAGCAGATGGAATCTGAGATTGGCACATTGGCGGAGAATGTAGAATTGTCTCAGGTGAATTTACATGATCTTAAGAGTGAAGATGTAGCTGTGGAATATTTAGTGGTTTTTTACGATCCGAAGGAGATTCATTATTATTTATATGATATTGACGCGGCGGACGGAAGTATTCTGACGAACGAGAAGTGAAACTCAGATGAGAGGTGGCAGATTGAAAAAACATAGTAAGCGGAATCACGTCGAGTATAACAGATTAAAGTTTCTGGTTTGGGGCGTGGTGATGTACGCAGCTGTTTTCCTTGCGGCATGCAGCACAGGTGCGTCCAATCAGGATGCGGTTTTAAAGGAAGACGAAGGGGTAAACAAGAGTAATTCTCCGGATGTTGTGAAGGAGCGGGAATGGGCGTATGTGCCGGAAGTGTTCGTGATCGGGGACAGAAGAGCGGATTACACGAGGATGCAGAGTGTTGGCGATACTGTTTGCTATATTACCAGAAACGGGGAAGCCGGGGATGAGGTGCAGAGTATTTGTCAATATGCGCTCAGTGATAAGGCATTGACCCGGGTCCCCATTGTCTGGCCCATGGAGGGAAGCTGTCGGGAGGTCTGCGCTTATGTGTTTCGTGAGGATTTCAGCGCATGGGTGATCGTGAATGTCTATCCTGCGGATTTCAGCAGGTTGAGCCGCTTTCTGTGCAAGTTCGATGCGGAAGGAGCGATCACATCCTATCGGGATGTCACGGAACAGTTGGGGAGCGGTATTTCGATTCAAGCTATGGATACCGACAGTCAGGGGCGGATCTATGTTTTTACGAATGAGGTGGGTATTTGTCTGTATGGGAACGATGGAGACTATCAGGGCTCCATACCTTATGGTCGGGAGAAACTTTACGTCAGGCATACCGTGAACGGAGCAGACGACAAGCTCTATGCCTGTGTCAGCGAAGGGGAGAATGCGGAGCAATGTATGCTGGCGGAGGTGGATTTTGAGAAGAAACAATTGATAGAGGTGATAGAGGATCTGCCGGATATTAACGGGTTGTGTGTGGATTCCACCGGGCAATACGATCTTTTGCTGTATGATGATATATTTGTCTATGGATATGATTTCCCGGCGCAGAAAGGTGGCGCGGGACAGGCCGCGGAGGAGTTGTTCGTCTGGGCGGACAGCGACGTGAACGGATATTTTGTGAGAGACTTATGCTTATTGGAAGATGGCAGATATTATGTCAAAGTGGTAGACTGGATGCACGATGACACCTGCGTTGTGCTGCTTGAGAAAACCAAGGCGGAAGATGCTCCGAAACGGGAAAATCTGGTGCTTGCCGCCGTAAACGGGGGAAGCGATCTGGCGGCGCTGGCAGTGCGTTTTAACCGGGGAAACAGTCGGTGGCATCTGATCGTGCAAAATTATGATTCCCTGACCGATTTGTATAATGCCATGCTGGCAAAGAAACCCATGGACGTCATTGATTTGTCGGGGGTGGATGTGGAAAAGCTTTCGAGACAGGGGATCTTTGAAGATTTGAATCCCTATCTGGAGCAGTCGGAAATTTTCGACCGTTCTGATTTTGTGGACGGGATCTTGGAGGCATACACCTTTGACGGTACACTGGTGGGGATTCCGCAAACCTTTACCATGCGGACGATTATGGGAGAGAAGGCGCAGATCGGCAATGCGGCAGGACTGACGCTGGAGGGGCTGTTCGCGGCTGCCGGGCGCAGGCCTCAGGCGTGTCCCTTCGACGGGCCTTATGAGGAGCGGATCACGAAGGAAGAAATGATGCAGGTTCTTATGATGTGTAACGAGGATGCCTTTATCGACTGGGATACAGGCAAGTGTCATTTTGATTCGGAGACCTTCAAATCAGTATTGGAATTGGTCAACCATATTCCGAATTCCCAAGGATACGGACAGGAGGAGACTTCTCTGGCTGACAGAATCCGGAACGGCGATGTGATTTTTGGTATAGTGAATATCAGTGAGCTGAAAGACGTTCAACGTTATCGGAATAGAAGCGGCGAAAATGCAGTCTGCATCGGTTTTCCTACCATAGACGGGAAGGGGGGAACCTTGCTGTTTGGGAAAAATGCTTTCGGGATTGTCGCCGGATCGGAGAACAAAAGCGGGGCATGGGAATTTGTGGAGAGCGTTCTGGAGTCGGAGAATGTGGATCAAATGGAACCACAGGATGTCGCTATGAACTATGAGTTTATCTTCGGATTGCCCGTTCAGAAAAAAATAATGAATATTCTGGTAGAATATAGACTGGAGGAGGAGAGAGAATGGGCGGCGAAAGACCACGGGTATGAATTTCATCCTCTGACAAGGGAGGAGGTGGATGTTGTACTGGATCTGCTGAAGGAGGCAACTCCCGCCTTTTCCATGGAAAATGATGTGGTCGTTCAAATCATCAATGAGGAGGCGCCGGCTTATTACAGCGGGCAGAAGAGTGTGGATGATGTGATGCAGATCATCCAAAACCGCGTTCAGATTTATGTAAATGAGACTGGATAATTGTGGAAATTGGACAATTCTTAAGAAATTTTGAAAAAATTTTAAATTTTTTTGTGAAATTTTTGAAAGAAAATGTGGTATGCGACAATCCCCCACCACACTATATCTTGTACTTTTTGCTCTAAAAGCCCTTTGCAAAGGGCTTTTTTTGCGTCTTTTTGCCAGAAAAGGCCACTTGAATCTGCTTGCATATTTTTTAATTTTGTATTAAAATCATTTTAAAAGTGGGTGGAAGTGGTATAAAGTGTCATAAAGTGGGGAGAAAGTGGCAGCCCTGTTGCATGAAATTGACGACTTCCGTGGCAGACCCGGCTTTAAGGTGGTGATTGTGATGTTCATGAGCGAATACAATCATACAATTGACGCGAAAGGCAGGTTGATTATTCCTTCAAAATTCCGTGAGGTTCTAGGAGAGGAATTTGTGGTTTCCAAGGGGATGGACGGCTGCTTGTTTGTATATGCCAATGAGGATTGGAATGCTTTTGAACAGAAATTGACTTCACTGCCACTGATCAACAAAGAGGCGAGACAGTTCGCACGCTTTTTCCTGGCGGGTGCAGCACAGGTGGAAGTGGATAAGCAGGGAAGAATACTTTTGCCGGCGGCCCTTCGGGAGTTTGCCGGATTGGATAAAGATGTGGTGCTGGTAGGTGTCGGCAGCCGCATTGAGATTTGGAACAAGGAAAAGTACGAGGATGCCGGCGAGGATGTGGATATGGACGATATCGCCGCGGCTATGGGAGAACTGGGACTGACGATCTGATTGTGTCAGGGTATTGGTGGGCTTTATGGAAGTGAAGGAATCAAAAGAATCAAAAGATTCTAGGGGATTTAATCATTACTCAGTTCTTCTTGAGGAGACGATTGAGCAACTGCATGTCAGACCAACCGGCATCTACGTGGACGGTACCTTGGGAGGCGCTGGGCATGCTTATGAGGTGTGCAGCCGGCTTACCACAGGCAGGTTCTATGGGTTTGACCAGGATGACGCGGCGATTGCGGCGGCGAAGGAACGGCTCGCCCCCTTTGGGGAGAGCGTGACCGTTCTCCGGGACAACTATTGCAATGCAAGGACAGTGCTTGGGGAGATGGGAGTCCGGGGCGTGGACGGCATCCTATTGGATCTGGGGGTTTCCTCCTACCAGTTGGACACGGAAGAGAGAGGGTTCTCCTATCGCTATGACGCACCTTTGGACATGCGGATGGATCGCAGGCAGAGGCTTACCGCGAGGGAGATTGTAAATGATTATCCCGAATCAGAGCTTTTTTATATGATCCGGGATTATGGCGAGGACAAGTTCGCCAAGAATATAGCGAAGCATATTGTGCAGGCCAGGCAGGACAAGCCCATCGAGACCACCTTTGAGTTAAACGAGATTATCAAGGCGGCGATTCCGGCGAAGATGAGGCAGAACGGGCATCCGTCCAAGCAGACTTTTCAGGCGATACGCATAGAGTGCAACAGGGAATTGGAGGTATTGAAGAACTCTTTGGAGGATTTCGTAGAGCTTTTGAATCCGGGAGGGCGGCTTTGTATCATTACCTTCCATTCTTTGGAGGACAGGCTGGTGAAAAACGCGTTCAAGAAAGCAGAGAATCCCTGCACTTGTCCGCCGGAATTCCCTGTCTGTGTGTGCGGGAAGAAGCCGCTTGGCAGGAGCGTGACGAGGAAGCCTATCCTGCCGTCAGACAGAGAGCTTGAGGAAAATAATCGCTCCAAGAGTGCGAAGCTTCGCGTATTCGAGAAAAATGAGATGTAAAGTTAGGAGTAATAGGATTATGGCACAGACAAGAAGGGGAACGGCATCCCGCAGTGGTACCACATCCCGCAATGGGACGGTATCACGCAGTGGAACGGTATCCCGCAACGGCGCGGCATCCCGTAACAGAACGAATCAGAACGGCAGGGCGAATAAAGTGAAATCAAGTGCAAGGGGTAATCTGTATATCTATGACAATACCGCGCGCAACCTCGATGTGCGCAGGCAGTTGGAGGAGGAACCCAGAAAGCAGCTCAGCCATGTGACCAGAAAGAACCGCGATAAGGCGCATCACATGAACCCCGGTTATGTGTTTTTCTTGTTGGGGGCTGTCTGTGTCTGCGCGGTGGTGTTGATCAATTATTTGCAGTTACAGGCTGATATCACCACCAAGGTAAAGAACATTTCCAGTTTGGAGAGCGAGGTAAATAATCTGCAGCTTTCCAACGAGGAGAATTATAATCGGATAGTCCGCAATGTTGATCTGGAGGAGATTCGAAAGATTGCTATCGGGGAGCTTGGCATGACCTATGCGCAGGAGGGTCAGATCATTACATATGAGAACGCCAAACATGATTACATGCGCAGGGTCATTGAGTAGTAATGCCCTGTGAATAGAGAGGCAGGTATTGATGAAAGAGCAAGCCAAAAAATTTACAGCTAGAATGCAGAAAAAGCTGGTGGTACTGTTTATACTGGTACTGCTGGCTTTTGCCGGATTGAGTGTGAATCTTTTTTATCTGGTCAAAAATAACGAGACGACGTACCAAAAGCAGGTGTTGTCCCAACAGATCAGCGACTCCAAGACAATCCCGTACAGGCGGGGGGATATTGTGGACGCCAAGGGAACCATACTTGCAACCAGTGAGAAGGTTTACAATCTGCAGTTGGATTCCTATATCATGCACGAGAAGGAGACTTATATGGAGCCGACCATGAAGGCTCTGGCGGCAAATTTCCCACAGCTTGATATGAAGACGGTCAGGGAATATCTGGAAAGCCATCTGGAATCGCGCTATTACATCGCTTTGCGACAGTTATCCTTTGAAGAGATCAGTCCTTTTAAGGAAGCCCAGAGAGAAGACGGTAATATTCAGGGAGTGTATTTTGAGGAAGAGTACAAGAGGGTATATCCCAACAATTCCATGGCGGCGGACGTGATTGGATTTACCCGGTCGGATGACATGGGATTATACGGGCTGGAGGAGTATTATAATGACGCTCTGAGCGGCACGCCCGGGCGGGAATACGGATACCTGAACGAGACCGACGAGGTGGAGCGTACCGTGAAGCCGGCAATCAACGGCAATACCATCCATTCCACCATAGATATCAATATACAAAATATTGTGGAAAAGTATTTAAAGGAATTCAATGAGACGAACAAGGATCAGGCGCGCGAGGGAAACGGCGCGGAGAGTGCGGCGTGTATCATTATGAAGGTCAATACGGGGGAGATTCTCGCTATGGCAAGTTACCCTACCTTTAATTTGAATGACACGCGGAATAAAGAGGCACTGTTAGGCAGTGTGTTGATAGAGCAGTACATCAATGAAAATGGATACACGGTTTACAAGAATACCCACACTCCCATCACACAGGAGGTTTTGGACTCCATGGATGACGAACAGATCATGTTGAATCTGAACAATCTGTGGAAAAATTATTGCATCTCCAACACTTACGAGCCCGGTTCCACGGCAAAGCCTTTCACGGTGGCGGCGGCGCTGGAAACAGGGGCGATTCAGCCTACAGACAGTTTTGAGTGTTATGGGAGTTTGGAGGTTGGAGGGCATACAATCGGCTGTCATACGGATGGCGGAGAGGGAATCGTCACCGTTCAGGACTCCGTTGCATGGTCCTGCAACGTGGCTTTGATGAAGATCGGGGCAAAGCTTGGCAAGGAGGAGTTTTCCCGTTTTCAGAATATTTTTAACTTTGGGTTAAAGACCAATGTTGATCTGGCGGGGGAGGCTAGGACGGCAAGTCTTCTTTTCCCCAAGGATGAAATGAAGCCAGCGGATCTTGCCACCAACAGTTTCGGGCAGAATTTTAATGTGACAATGATTCAAATGATTACGGGGTATTGCTCACTGATCAATGGAGGTTATTATTATGAGCCGCATATGGTCAACAAGATCACGAATTCAAGCGGCGCCGTGGTGGAAAATATTGAGCCCCGGGTGTTGAAGCAGACCGTGTCCGAATCCACATCGGAGCTGATCAGGCAGTATTGCCGCGCGGTGGTGATGGAGGAGGGCGGTTCCAGGAGAACCGGTAAGACGGCAAGACCCGCCGGTTATGCGATTGGCGGTAAGACCGGGACGGCGGAGACGCTTCCCAGAGACAATAACCAGTATGTGGTATCTTTCATAGGATACGCACCCGCGGATGACCCACAGATTGCCATTTATGTGGTGGTGGACAGGCCCAACGCCAGCAGGCAGGATGACGCCAAGTATGCCACGGGCATTGTGCGCAATGTGTTGACGGAAGTTTTGCCATATTTGAATATTTTTATGACAGAGGAGCTGTCCGATACGGAGAGGACGGAGCTTGCGGAGAGGCAGCTGGCGATAACGACCATGTATGCGGCCCAGTTGGAGGAGGAAGAGCGGCAAAGGTTAGAAGCGGCGGAGGCGGAGATGGCGCTTCGAGACGCGGGGCTTGACCCGAATATCGGGGATGACCCAGGAGTGGGGGAAGTGTTGGGTGACAGTCCTGACAATCCGAACCTGTCAGGGGATAATCAGGTGCAGGAACCTGCTGGCAATGCCCCTTAAATAGAGCAGACAGTCATAACCGCTTATGATCGGGAATAAAGTATAGAAACCCTTCTTTGAGGTTTACTATGGAGCAAAACCGTATTTTTCACCGCAGGAAGATTATGACTTTGTTCTTTCTCCTGACGGCGGCATTCCTCTTTCTGTTCGGCAGATTGGTCTATTTGATGGTGTGGCGGGCGGACTATTACTCCACATTGGCGACCCAGCTGCATGAGCGGGAGCGCGATATCAAGGCGGCGAGAGGGAGGATTTTGGATAGAAATGGCACGGTGCTGGCGGATAACAAGACCGTCTGCACGATATCTGTCATCTACAATCAGATTGAGGATCCGGAGAGTGTGATTCAGGTGCTCTGTGATGAACTGGGGATGTCAGAGGAGAGCGTGCGCAAGAAGGTGGAGAAATATTCCGCCATGGAGCGTATCAAGAGTAATGTAGACAAGGAGATCGGCGACCGCATTCGGGAGTATGACCTGCCCGGAGTCAAGGTGGATGAGGATTATAAAAGATATTATCCCTATGGGGAGCTGGCAAGCAAGGTGTTGGGCTTCACCGGAGGGGATAATCAGGGAATCGTAGGCTTGGAGGTCAAGTATGAAGAGGTTTTGAAAGGGGAGGCCGGCTCGATCCTCACGGTGACGGATGCTGCGGGAATTGAGGTAGAACGGATGGGAGAGCGGCGTTTGGAGCCTGTGCCGGGGTATGACCTTCGTGTCAGCCTGGACAGAAATATCCAGACCTACGCCACACAGCTCGCCTATCAAGCCATGGAGACGAAGGAGGCGGACAGTGTCAGCATCCTGGTGATGAATCCCCAGAACGGGGAGATTTACGCCTGTGTAAACGTGCCGGAGTTTGATTTAAATCAGCCTTATGAGCTGCCGGAGGGGACACAGGAAGGGCTGTCAACAGAGGAGCGACAGGATATTTTGAATAATATCTGGCGAAATGGCTGTATCAGTGATACATACGAACCAGGTTCGACCTTTAAGATCATCACTGCTGCTGCGGGACTGGAATCCGGGGCGGTGACGCCGGAGAGTACCTTTTCCTGCCCCGGCTTTATCGTTGTGGATGACAGGAAAATCCGCTGCCATAAGGTGGGCGGTCATGGCAGTGAAGATTTTGTGCATGCCACCATGAATTCCTGCAACCCGGTGTTTATCACAGTGGGACTGCGCATGGGAGTGGAACAATATTATTCCTATTTTGAGAACTTTGGACTGAAGAAGAAAACCGGTGTGGATCTGCCCGGGGAGGCGGGCACGATCATGCACAAGATGGAGGATATGGGAAATGTGGAATTAGCCACCGTCTCTTTCGGTCAATCCTTCCAGATCACGCCGATACAGCTTCTTACCACAGCGTCTTCCATTGTCAACGGGGGCAGGCGCATCACGCCGCATCTTGGAATGGAGGCTTTGGACAGTGAGGGAAACGTGGTGGAAACCTTTACATATCCGGTGGAGGAGGGAATTGTGTCGGAGGAGACCAGCGCCACCATGCGGGAGATTTTGGAGATGGTGGTGAGCGAGGGCGGGGGCAAGAATGGTCAGGTGGAAGGCTACCGCGTGGGCGGCAAGACCGCAACCAGTCAGACCCTGCCCAGAGGGAGCGGCCGGTATATCGCTTCCTTTGTCGGATTTGCACCGGCGGACGATCCACAGGTCATCGCGATTGCCATCATCAACAATCCTCAGGGAGTGTATTATGGCGGTCAGGTGTCAGCGCCGATTGTGCGCCAGCTTTTTGAAAATATTCTTCCGTATTTGGGAATTATGGAGTATAATCAATGAGAGAAAATATTATGAGCCTTGTGGGACCTGTCTTGGCAGCTTTTATCCTCACCGCGGTGGGAGGACCGATTGTCATTCCCTTCTTAAGACGTCTCAAATGCGGGCAGACCGTGCGGGACGATGGGCCCGCGACCCACTTGAAAAAGGGTGGGACGCCTACCATGGGCGGGCTTCTCATCGTTTTTTGCGCGGTGGTGGTCTCTCTGTATTATTTGGAGAGCTATCCGGAGATTATGCCTGTGCTCTTTATGACAATCGGTTTTGGCCTGGTGGGCTTTATTGATGATTACATCAAGGTTGTGTGCAGGCGCTCCATGGGGCTTAGGGCATGGCAGAAGCTGACGCTGCAATTGATTGTAACAGGGATTTTTGCGTACTATATGATTCATTACACTGATTTGCCTTTAGCCATGGAGCTTCCGGGCGGATCAGGGATTTGGCTTGACTTTGGCAAATGGAATATTTTCGTTTTGTTTTTTATCGTGCTGGGAACCGTGAACGGTATCAATCTCACCGACGGGCTGGATGGGCTGGCGGGAAGTGTCACGGTGATGGTGGCAGTATTTTTTACCGTGGTGTCCATCGGTCGGGGCAGTGGGATTGCTCCGGTCACTTGCGCGGTGGTGGGGGCACTTCTTGGGTTTTTGCTGTTCAATGCCCATCCTGCGGCAGTGTTTATGGGGGATACGGGATCACTGGCCCTGGGGGGCTTTGTGGCGGCTTGCGGATATTTGTTGCAGATGCCCCTATACATAGCGATTGTCGGTATTGTCTATCTGGTGGAGACCGGGAGCGTGATCCTGCAGGTGTTGTACTTTAAGTTAAGCGGTGGCAAGAGACTGTTCCGGATGGCGCCGCTGCACCATCATTTTGAACTTTGCGGGTGGTCTGAGACAGCGATTGTGACTCTGTTTACGATTGTGACAGCACTGATGTGTCTGTTGGCACTCTGGGTTTGATGGGATAAAATTTTATTCAATTTTGCAGGTTGAGAGAAAGGCATGGTTATTCACATGGAATTTAAAAACGTCAAAACATTGGTGATAGGTTCCGGAATCAGCGGAATCGGAGCGGTAAGTCTCTTGGAACGTTTTGGAGCGGATATCATTCTCTATGACAGCGATGAGAAGCTGACGGAGGAAGCTTTGCGGGAGCGGTTGGTTCAGGGACTGCCTGAAGGGAAAATGATGCGGCCGGTGTGCTGTATCGCGGGGGAGCTTCCGGACCAAATGGAGGCGTCTGTGGAGGCAGTGGTCTTAAGCCCCGGAGTGCCCACAGATATTCCGCTGGTGAACAGACTGCGGGAGAGAAATGTTCCTATTTTGGGTGAAATTGAACTTGGATTTTTGGCAGAGCGGGGGCAGGTGATCGCTATCACCGGCACCAATGGCAAGACCACAACCACGACCTTGGTCGGAGAGATCATGAAAGCGCATGTGGGGGCGGAGAAAGTGTTTGTGGTTGGCAACATTGGCAATCCGTATACTCTGGAGGCTGTGAAAACCTCTCCGGATACGGTGACGGTGGGGGAGATCAGCTCCTTTCAGTTGGAGACGATACATAGTTTTAAACCGCGTGTTTCGGCGATTCTCAATGTCACGCCGGATCATCTGAACAGGCATCACACCATGGAAGCTTATGTGACGGCGAAGGAGGCGATCGCCTGCAATCAGAATCAGGAGGATTTCTGCGTGCTCAATGCTGAGAACCCGTATACGGCGGCGTTCGCGGGCAGATGTCCCGCGCGGGCAGTGTTGTTTTCCTCCAAGAAGGAATTGCGGGACGGTTACTTTTTAAAAGGTGACAAGATTGTGAGGGCCGAGAACGGCAGCGAGGAGGAGCTGTTGGATATTCACCGGGATATGAATCTGGTGGGTATTTGTAATGTGGAAAACGTGATGGCGGCGATTGCCATTGCCAGGGGAATGGAGGTTCCCATGGAGACGATTCTGAGAGTCATCAAAGACTTCCATGCGGTGGAGCACCGGATTGAGTTTGTGGCGACCAAGGGCGGTGTGGATTATTATAATGATTCCAAGGGCACGAACCCTGATGCGGCGATTCAGGGCATCATGGCCATGAGCAAGCCCACGGTACTGATCGGGGGCGGTTATGATAAGGGCAGCGAATTTGACGATTGGATCGAGGCCTTTGATGGGAAGGTGAAATACCTGGTGCTCATAGGGCAGACCAGGGAAAAGATTGCAAACTGTGCGAGAGAACATGGTTTTGCGGCGGAGAGGATCAGATTTGCGGATAGTTACGAGGAATGTCTGGAACTCTGTACCAATCTGGCACAAGCGGGGGATGCGGTGCTTTTGTCACCGGCCTGTGCAAGCTGGGGGATGTTCCCCAATTATGAAGTTCGGGGACAGAAGTTCAAGGAATATGTGTGTGGTCTTGCCGAGGAATTGTAAAGCTTCCTTTGGGCGGGAGAATGGACAGAGCAAAATAAGGGAGTGTGGAGATGGCAGGTAAATCACGTAGAAGGCGGAAGGAGCAAACAGAATATTTTTTTGATTATAGTCTCTTGTTTATTGTGCTCTTTCTCTTGGGCTTTGGGCTTGTGATGATTTATTCTGCAAGCTCTTACTCGGCCGTTGTGGACTATGACGGAGACGCCGGGCATTTCATGAAGCGACAACTCCTTGCCATCATTATCGGTCTGGTCATGATGATTATCGTGGCGAATATTGACTACCATTTCTGGGAGCGTTTTGCGGTGTTGGGATATATCGTGTCGGCAGGTGCCATCTTGATGGTGTTGACGCCCCTTGGCATTGAGTCTCATAAGGCCAGAAGATGGTTTAGGATTCCCGGAATCGGCCTGCAGGTGCAGCCGGCGGAAATCGCGAAGCTGTGTATGATATTGCTCTTGGCCGTGATGGTGTGTAAGATGGGCAAGGGGATTCGGTCGATGAAGGGATTTCTGATCATGGTGTGCATTCCGGCCCCCATTGCGGTGATGATCTGGCAGATTACGGATAATTTGAGTTCCGCCCTGATTGTAATGGCCATTGCCATTTTGATGGTGTTTGTGGCCAGCCCTGATTATAAAAAGTTTGTGATCATGGCGCTCATTGTGATTGCGGTGGCGGCGATAGTCGTATTTTATGCCATGCAGACAGAGGGTCAGGGGAGCTTCCGGCTGAGGCGCATCAACGCCTGGTTGAACCCCGAAAGCCAGTCTCAGGACACGGGCTTTCAGACATTGCAGGGGCTTTACGCCATCGGCAGTGGCGGTATCTGGGGCAAGGGGCTTGGACAGAGCATGCAGAAGCTTAAGTTTCTGCCGGAGTCCCAAAATGATATGATTTTTTCGATTATCTGTGAGGAGCTGGGACTGTTTGGCGCCATTGCGGTGATCGTGATGTTTATCATGCTGATCTGGCGTATGATGGTCATTGCCAACAATGCATCCGATCTGTTCGGGGCGATGCTGGTGGTGGGGGTTATCGGCCATATCGCTGTGCAGGCGATATTAAATATTGCGGTGGTGACGAACACCATACCCAACACGGGAATCTCTTTACCGTTTATCAGTTACGGAGGTTCCTCTGTCATGTTCCTTTTGGTTGAGATTGGTCTGGTCTTAAGCGTGGCGAAGAGAATCCAGCTGCGAGAGATGTAGGCACCAATTTGCTTGTTTCGACATACAATACACAAAGTCCCTCAAATAAAACAGGGTGGTATTGTATGACAACAATTCACATTCACGGCGGCATTCCCTTACAGGGAAAAGTACGTATTCAGGGCTCCAAAAATGCGGCACTGCCGATATTGGCGGCTACACTGCTGACGGGGGATAGCTCTCGCATTGGCAATTGTCCACAAATTGCGGACGTGCACCATATGGTGAATCTTTTGCGGATGTTGGGATGTCAGGTGCGCAGGGAAGGAGACGGATATATCGTGGACAGCTCTCAGGCAGGCGCCTGTAAGATGTCCGGGGAGGCGATCACAGGGATGCGTTCCTCATTGTGTCTCTTGGGGGCCATGCTGGGACGTTTTGGAGAGGTGACGATGGAACATCCCGGAGGCTGCGTGATCGGGGAACGCCCCATTGATTTGCATTTGAAGGCACTTAAGGAGATGGGCGTCTCTTTCTCCGGGGAGGAAGGGCGTTTGGTCGGAAAGGCCAGGAAGTTGTTTGGCACACAGATACAGCTGTCCACTCCCAGTGTGGGGGCGACAGAGAATGTTCTGCTGGCGGCGGTGCAGGCGGAGGGAGATACTGTGATTACGGGGGCTGCCAAGGAGCCTGAGGTGGTGGCATTATGCCAATATCTTGTGGCCTGTGGAGCTGATATAGAGGATGTGGGGACTTCTATTCTCCGCGTCAAAGGTGGGAAGAAACTGCACGGTGCGGAATTTGATGTGCCTGCGGACAGGATTGTGGCGGGAACCTATCTGTTTGCCTGTGTGGGCTGCGGGGGAGATGTTTTGTTGGAGAATGCACCCTGCGAGCAGCTTGCGGAGGTGGTACGTGTAGCGGAGCGCATGGGCGCCAAGTGCCAGCCGGACTGCGAGAGGGAAAGGGAACCATACGGCTGGAATTATGGATATGAGAAGGGCTTGTATGTGCAGGGACCGGAGAGACCCAAGTGTATTCCGAAGCTGCGCACGGAGGTGTATCCCGGTTTCCCCACGGATTTGCAGTCTATGGCTTTGGCGGTGCTGACTTGTGCAGACGGGAAGAGCTGTGTTGAGGAGACTATTTTTGAGAATCGTTTTCGCGTGGTGGAGCCTTTGCGCAAATTGGGGGCGGATATTGATTTGTACACCAAAAATATTGCCTTGGTGCGTGGCGTGAAGGGGCTGTCGGGCGCACAGGTAGAGGCGAGTGAGCTTCGGGGCGGTGCGGCACTTGTGCTGGCGGGCCTGATGGCAGAGGGAGAGACAGAGATTAGCGGCTGCTCTTATATTGAGCGGGGCTATGAAAATATAGGAAAAGATCTGAGCGATTTGGGAGCGCGTATTGTCATTGTTTAGGTTACAAAATGGAAGAAGAATCATATTGATGATATTGATTACACCAGCGGTCTTATTGCTTGTGGGCATGGTCGGGTGGTATGTGTGGGATACACATACCGTCCAGACTGTGTTTGTGGAGGGCAATGTACATTACACGGCGGAGGAGATCAAGGAGCTGGTGATGGAGGGACCTATGGGGAACAATTCCCTGTATCTCTCCATGAAATACAAGAGTCGGGGAATCAAGGACGTGCCTTTTTTGGATGCCATGGATGTGGATATTCTGACGCCGGACACCATCAAGATCACTGTCTATGAGAAAGCCTTGGCAGGGTATGTGAAGTATATGAATACATATGTTTACTTTGACAAGGACGGGTATGTGGTGGAGAGCTCGACGATTCGGACTGCGGGGATTCCTCAGGTGACAGGGCTGACTTATGATTATATCGTTTTGGGACAACCTTTGCCGGTGGCGGAGGAATATCAGGATGTGTTTGGGACGATTCTGGAAATGACCAAGCTTTTGAACAAATATGAGTTGTCCGCGGACAGGATTTATTTTCACACGGATACAAAGATTACACTCTATTTCGGGGAGGTGAAAGTGGCATTGGGAGAGGAAAAGCAGTGGCTGGAGGACAAAATTATGCGATTGCCGGAGATGCTGCCACAGTTGCAGGGGCGCAAAGGCATCCTTCAGATGGAGGTTTACAATGAGAAGGGGGAATATACTTTTAACCCGGAGTGATACGCGAGTGTTAGACACTTGTGTATACAGATAAATACAATAAAAGAAGAAAAATTATTAAAAAATAGGTTGATTAATTTGCAAAATAATTATATGATAGACTATGTGGAGTATTAGAAGATAAAGTAGAATGATTCTTTTGTGCTTTAGAAAAGGAGGATTTACCCTTGCTGGAGATTAAGACAAACGAAGCGGAGGCGGCTGCCAGAATTATTGTGGTAGGTGTTGGCGGCGCGGGCAATAACGCTGTAAATAGAATGATAGATGAGCAGATTGACGGTGTGGAATTTATTGGAGTGAATACGGACAAGCAGGCCCTGCAGTTGTGCAAGGCGCCCAGATTGTTGCAGATTGGCGAGAAGCTGACCAAGGGATTGGGGGCCGGAGCAAAGCCGGAGATTGGTGAGAAGGCTGCGGAGGAGAGTCTGGAGGATATTGAGGCTGCATTGAAGGGCGCGGACATGGTGTTTGTCACCTGTGGAATGGGCGGTGGAACCGGTACCGGTGCAGCTCCCGTGGTAGCGAAGGTTGCGAAGGATATGGGGATTCTCACGGTGGGAGTTGTGACCAAGCCTTTTCGTTTTGAGGCTAAGACCCGTATGGATAACGCCCTGAGCGGCATTGCCCGCATCAAGGAAAACGTGGATACTTTGATTGTCATTCCCAATGACAAGCTTCTTGAGATTGTGGACAGGCGTACTACCATGCCTGAGGCGTTGAAAAAGGCGGACGAGGTATTGCAGCAGTCGGTACAGGGAATCACGGATTTGATCAATGTGCCTTCGATTATCAATTTGGACTTCGCGGATGTACAGACAGTTATGAAGGACAAGGGTATTGCCCATATCGGAATCGGACAGGGCAAGGGTGATGACAAGGCGATGGAGGCTGTGAAGATGGCAGTGGAGAGCCCGCTGCTTGAGACCACGCTCTCCGGGGCGACGGACGTGATACTGAATGTATCCGGTGATATCACGCTGGCGGATGCTTCAGATGCGTCGAATTATGTGCGCAGCCTGACAGGCGAGGAGATCAATGTTATCTTCGGTGCAATGTATGATGAAAGCAACACGGACACTTGTACCATCACCGTGATTGCCACGGGTCTCGAGGAGAAGATGGATCCCATGGGACAGAACCGGGTAGGGACGAGCAATACGTTCAGATCTCCCGCTTCCCATATCACACCTAACTCCCTGAAAGGCTTTAACCTGCAGCCCGGGGCAACAGCAAACAACAATGTAAAACCTGGTGTTCAACCAGTGCCCGGTCTTCAGAAACCCGCGGATATCAGGAGTAGTGTGAAGGATCAGAGCCTGAAGATTCCTGATTTTCTACAGAAGAAATAGACCTAATAAAAGAAATAAACATAAGATTGACTCTATGAAAGCGTTGTCCCATCTTCGGGACAGCGCTTTTCCTAAATGTTCTGACAATTCTGTCGAATAAAAAAGATTTTCCCAGTACGGCTTTTGACAAATTATACGCCGCTTTCCCTTTATAATGATTGTGAAAAGAGGCGTGAGATGTATTATGAACTTTATGTAGACAGTCTGTTTGTAATCAATTTTGTGATGAATCTGTATCTTCTGATGCTGGTGAACCAAAGCACCCTGCGCACTGCCACTCGCAGGAGAATGGCTATGGGAGCCTGCACGGGAGCGGTGATCTATCTGATTCCGTTTATGATAGGAATGTCGCCATGGATCAAGTGGCCGGCGGCCTTTCTTGCGGGAACGGGGCTTATGGTGGAAATCGCTTTTCGTCCCAGAAGTTTTATGATTCTGTTGAGAATTATCAGGCAGCTGTTTTGGTACTCTTTTCTCATGGGCGGCCTGTTTTTGGCAGCAGAAAGTATGATGCCTTTCCTGCGGCAGTTTATGACCGGTATCTGCGGTATTCTGGGCGTGGGAACGCTTGCATATTGGCTGATTGCTTTTTTCATGGAGAAAGACAGAAAAAGGCAGGGCAATAGTGTTTGCAAGGCTACCCTGATCAATGGGGAGAAAAAAGTGTGTGTGACCGCGCTTTTGGATTCCGGTAATAGTCTTAGGGAGCCTATCAGCGGCAAACCGGTGTCCGTGATTGACAGAAAACTTTACCGCACCCTGTGGGGGGAGGAGCAGATTCCCTATCGTGTCGTGCCCTATCACAGTATCGGCAAGGCGGGCGGGATTTTGCCAGGCTTTCTCCTGCCGGTGATGGAGTTGGAGATTGACGGGGTGGTAAGGCAGATGCAAAACGTGTATGTGGCGGTTTGCGAGGAGGACAATAATGTGGGAATCATTCTGAATCCTGCGGTGCTGGAAGAGAATATAAGACAACTTGTCTGACATATTGTCTAAATAGTATGAAAAAGAAACGAGGAATGTAAAATGATATTAAAAGTGGCAATGCCGGGCAGACGGCAGTTTAAGATGATTTGCAGGGAAAAGTTCTTCCTGCGTAAACAGGGGGAGATTCATTATATCGGAGGGGCAGAGGTGCTTCCGGCACCCTTGGACGCGGCGAGGGAGAATGAGGTAATAAGTGATTTAGGTACGGAGTATGAGGATGAGGCAAAGACGATCCTGATCGAGCATAATCTGAGGCTGGTGGTTTACATCGCCAAGAAATTTGACAATACCAATGTGGGGGTGGAGGATCTGATCTCTATCGGCACGATCGGGCTGATCAAGTCCATTAATACCTTTAAACCGGATAAGAATATCAAGCTGGCAACCTATGCCTCCCGCTGTATTGAGAATGAGATATTGATGTATCTGAGACGTAATAACAAGACGCGGATGGAGGTCTCTATAGATGAGCCCTTGAATGTGGACTGGGATGGGAATGAATTGTTGTTGTCGGATATCCTCGGAACGGATGAGGACGTGATTTACAAGGGAATCGAGAACGAGGTGGAGAGAGGGCTCTTGATGCAGGCGGTGGAGAAACTGTCGGACAGAGAGCGCACGATCATCAATCTGCGCTTCGGGCTGGGAAGGGCGGATGGGGAGGAAATGACCCAGAAGGAGGTCGCCACGAGGTTGGGCATCTCCCAATCCTACATATCAAGATTGGAGAAAAAGATTATGCGGCAATTGAAGCGGGAGATGAGCACGTAGGTTTTTCGCAGGTTGCAGGAAGGCCACGAAAGATGTATACTGGGTGTGATAGAGGTCGGACAAAGGTACAGTGGGAGGAAAAGTGATGATACAGCGGGGCGATATTTTGTCCATGGAGTATTTGAAGAAAACGGAGTTTACGGGAAGCTATCAGGGGATGCGGTATCGCTTGGAGGGCGTGAGCGAGGAGGATGGAAAAAAGCTTAAGGCTACGATTTGGCCGGAACCCTTTAATTATTTTACCACGCCCGAGGAGTCCAAGGTGAGTGAACTGTTCACATTTGACGAGGACGGTGTGGTGGACGCGGTGGCGTGGATGAACAACAGGTACTTTGAGGAGAAGAAGCGCTGGGAAGAGGCGCCAAAGGATTGGAACAGTTACAGGATGGAATAAGACAACAGATGCCCGTGGGCAGCGTTACACAGTCAAATACCCCGCAGCAAGTCGCAAAGAGCAATGGTTCTATGGCTTGTTGCGGGGTATTTGATTCAAAAAGTCAGACTTTGTCTAGTTGCTTTTGCTATAATGTTTATAAGGTTTTCAGGATGGAAGGGAGTGTAGTCAGGTTGCAGAATATAAAGCTTTTGATCGCTGCATTGGAATATATTGAGAGTCATCTCTGTGATGATATCAAGACAGAAGATGTGGCGGCGGCCTGCTATTGCTCCAAAGCTACTCTGGAAAGATTGTTTCGATGTGTAAACAGGATATCTGTCCATGATTATGTGATTCGCAGGAGGATGATGCGGGCAGCTAAAGGGCTGTCTGACAGCCCGGACAAGACTGTTTTGGAAATTGCATTGGAACATGGATACAGCACACATGAATCTTTTGCGCGCGCATTCAAACAAGTGTGGAATTGTAAGCCTTCGGAATTTCGAAACAGAAAATATACAGAGCTTTATCCAAGGATTCGGATGTCCTTGGAAATCGGAGGGAAGGGGTGTGTGAATAGAAAACAGGTAGATATCAGTGAATTGTACGATTTGTTTCAGGAGAGGAAGAATTGTTATTTTGTATGCTGTGATATTAAAAATATGGTACATTTGAACCGTATTTCCCGTAAGGCAGGAGATTTGGCAATCATAGAAGCCATGAATCGTATGAATCAGGCAGCAGGAGAAAATGACATGGTGTTTCGCATAGGAGGAGATGAGTTCTGTATTCTGACTGACAGCTGCGAGCAGGCTTATGCAGAGCAGATTGCAGAGAAAATCAGGAGCTGGAATGAAGGAACCTTTTCCTATGAGGAGACACAGATTCCATTGTACCTCTATACTACAGCGGTCAGCCTGAAGCAGGAGTGGATCAAGTATAATGAACTTTTTTCAGGATTACATGATGCCATTGTAGAGAGTAAATTTCAATAAAAGGGTGGGACTTTATAGTGTACTATCAGGAGGAAATATACAGAAGGGAGAGAAAAGATGGGAATAGAACATAAAGGATGGGATTGGACAGATATCAATTCGGATACCTGGCTTAATATTTCGGAGGAATTTTTACCGGTTGCCTTACAGTGGAAGGAAAAATTTCATTCCATCATTGATATCGGCGCTGGTAAGGGAAGGCATGCTTTTTTCTTTGCACAAAACGGTTTTCAGGTAAGCGCGGTAGATTTGTCTGACAGCAGTATTGAATTGATCACTCAGACAGCGCGGGAAATGGACGTGGCTGTCGATGCGAGAGTTTGTGACATGACACAGCTGCCCTATGAGGATGCGTCTTTTGACTGTGTGATCTGTTTCCATACAATTTATCATACGGACTATGCAGGAATGAAAAAGGCAATCAGTGAAATAGAAAGGGTGCTGAAAAAGAATGGAGAAGCTTATATCACCTTCAATTCTAAGGACACTTTGAAATATCGTAAGGAGAAAACCATCGATGGATTCACCCTGGTTCCTGCTGAGGGGATGGAAGCAGGGATACCGCATTGTTATGTGAATGAAGATGATATTAAAGAGCTGTTGGGGAAGTTTCAGATCATTTCCTTGAATAAAATCCAGAATTATGTTCGGAAAGAAAGAGATGTGAGAGGGATTCATTTCTTCGTGCATGCCCGTGTAAAGTAAAAGGCTAAAAACGCCTTGCCGATGCTGCTCATCTGCTGCTACGGCAAGGCGTTTGTATATTGTTGCTTTGCGGCTACGCACCCCGCGCGGCGTTATGCAGTCAAATACGCTCGCATTGTCCTCAGCGCATTCTTCTCAAGCCTTGAAACCTGCGCCTGGGAGATGCCGATCAGGTTTGCTACCTCCATCTGGGTCTTGCCCTCGAAAAAGCGCAGGGTGATGATTTCATGTTCCCGCTCACTTAGATTTTTCATGGCGTCACTTAAGGAGAGATGTTCCACCCACGTCTCTTCTTTATTTTTTTTGTCAGAAATCTGATCCATCACATAGAGCGTGTCGCCGCCGTCGGTGAAAACGGGCTCATAGAGGCTCATGGGATTCTGGATGGCGTCCATGGCATAGACGATATCTTCCTTGGAGATGCCGACCTCGGAGGCGATTTCTTCGATGGTGGGCTCTTTCAAGTTTTTGCGCGTGAGAGTCTCCCTCGCGTAGATCGCCTTGTAAGCGGTGTCCTTCAGGGAGCGGGAGACACGGATGGAGCTGGAATTGTCCCGCAGGAATCGGCGGATTTCGCCGATAATCATGGGTACGGCGTAGGTGGAGAACTTTACATTCAGGCTGGTGTCAAAATTGTCAATAGCCTTGATGAGTCCGATACAGCCTATCTGGAACAGATCGTCCACATTCTCATTGCTGGAGGAAAAACGCTTTATGACGCTTAAAACTAAGCGCAGATTGCCCTCGATATAGGCTTCTCTCGCCTCCATGTCCCCGTCCTGGATTCGGGCGAACAGAGCTTCCTTTTCCCCGCTTTTGAGAAGCGGCAGTCTTGACGTGTTTACTCCACAGATTTCGACTCTTCCCTGTGACATATTAATTCCTCCCGTATTCTAACTCTGCATTTTGTATTTACAAGTATGTACCGAGAGCCGTCACAATATTCTGCAAAAAAAGATAAAAGTGTATGGGGACAAAAACATTTTGGCAAAAGGCGCATATAATAAAATGACAACTGAAATTTGGTGTACAATGCAGTGCAGTAGCAATGCATTGCTACTGGGATGAGGTAAACATGCTTTTTTCGGAATTTCGCTGTAAAGATGTTATTAACATGAAAGATTGTCGGAAATTGGGCAGGGTGTGTGATTTGGAATTTGACGAGTGTAAGGGATGTATCTGCAAGATTATGGTTCCCGGGGGGAACAAGATGCTTAGTTTCCTGCGCTGTGAGCCGAATATTGAGATTCCGTACCGGGATATTTGTCAGATTGGTCCGGAGGTAATTTTGGTTGACATAAAAGACAACAGTTGTTATAATAAAAAATAACACATGCTTTCAAACGGAGGATAAACAGATGAAGTGTCCCTTTTGTAGTCACGAAAATACCAGAGTAATCGATTCAAGACCGGCGGAGGATAATAATTCTATACGGCGCCGCAGGGTTTGCGATGAGTGTAACAAGAGATTTACCACCTATGAGAAGATTGAGACAATCCCCCTGATCATCATCAAGAAGGACGACAATCGGGAGACCTATGACCGTTCCAAGATTGAGGCGGGAGTGCTTCGCGCCTGCCATAAGCGGCCTGTCAGTGTTCAACAGATCACCGCGCTGGTGGACGAGGTGGAGACAGAGGTGTTCAACATGGAGGAAAAGGAGATTTCCAGCCAGGACATCGGTGAGATCGTGATGAACAAGCTAAAGAGCCTGGACGCGGTTGCCTATGTTCGTTTTGCTTCTGTCTACCGGGAATTCAAAGATGTGAATACCTTTATGGACGAGTTGAAAAAAGTTTTGAATTAAATGGTATGAGGGGCGGATTGCTTTGGGCGGCCGCCTCCTTTTTTATGCGCAGAGCCGCTTATCGTCCTTTGCGGAGAAAACAGTACAGGCACAGAAGGTACAGGAGGCTTAAGAGAATCTGGCTTGCCAGCATTCCCCAAAGATAACCCGTGATACCAAATATGGGGATTGCTTTAAACACGAAGAGCAGACGTAGGAGCAGCGCAATAATATTCATGACGAAAATCGTTCCTGACTTCCCCAAGCCCTGCAGGATGCTGGAGAGGGTGGAGTCCAGGTAGAGAAAAGGGCACAGGAAGCTCAATGTTGTGATGAAGTGGCCGGCAAGAGGGCTGTCAAACAATGTATTTCCCGCATAATCCCCCAGAATAAAGAAGATGGACATACAGATAAAGCCCATCACACCGCAGAATTTCACCGTGCGGAGGATCGCTGCTTTGACACGCTGTAAGTCTCCGGTCGCATAGATCTCCGAGATGAGCGGCAGCAGCAGGACTGAGACAGAGTTGGTCAGTGCGTTTGGAAAGAAGATCAGGGGCATTGCCATTCCGGTGAGAACGCCATACACGCTGAGGGCGGTGGCAGTGTCGTAACCGTAAAGGCGCAGCCTTGCCGGAATGGAAACGGATTCGACGCTCTGTAAAAGGTTGAGGACGATTCGGTTTAGCGTAAGCGGCAGCGCCATTCCCAGGATACCCAGCAGTATGTTGGAATGCGCTGTGGGATGCAAGGTGGAATGGAGACGGCCGTCAGCGGGGATATCGACCTGCGGGCTTGTCGATGTATGTTTATGGAGCACTTGCAGGATGGCCACAAGGGATACCAGCATGGATACGAACTCACCGACAGCCAGACCAAGCACGGCAACGTTGATGGAAGGCGCTTTCCCCTGGGCGAGAGCCGCGGAGGAGACCAAGTACACGCAGCCAACCCGGGCTAATTGTTCCAAAAGCTGGGCGGCGGCGGGGGCTCCTGTCTTTTTGACACCATAGAAATAACCGTTGATGCAGGAGTGAATGCTGCTAAAGGGGATGGAAAATGCCAGAATGCGCAGCATGGATTCCGTGCGGGGTTCCAGGAGCAGTTTGGCGGCAATCAGGGGAGCCTGCATATAAATGACGGCGCAGCAGAGGAGGGAGAGCGGAACGGAGATTGTCAGCCCTGCAATCAGTGGTTGGAAACGTTTCGTCCTCCTTGTGGTATATTCTGCCACGAATTTGGAGATAGCTGTCTGGTATGCTGCCGCACAAAGAGAAAAGGCGATGGAGAGCACGGGGCTTAGCAACTGATAGATTCCCATGCCTTCCTCACCGAAGAGCCGAGACAGATAAATGCGGTAAAAAAAGCCGATGGTGCGCGTGATCAGCCCTGTTGCGGTGAGAATGAAGGTGCCCATGATCAGGGGTCTGCCATTCAGGGATAGTTTCTTTTTCATGAGATTGCTGACCTTGTCTGTGTATTTCTATTTATTATATTTCACAGCAGTTGTTGAAAGAACTTACAGCGGGGACTTTTTGCGAGTGGACGGGGCAGAGGAACTGTGGTATGATTCAATGGATATCAGGTGCAGGGAAAGTGAGCGGGAGGAATACATAGATGAGTCAAAAGGTTGTGGTCGGCATGTCCGGGGGTGTGGATTCCTCTGTGGCGGCCTATCTGTTGAAGGAACAGGGGTATGATGTCATCGGCGTCACCATGCAGATTTGGCAGGACGAGGCGGCTTTTCACCAGGCGGAAAACGGCGGATGTTGTGGGATTTCAGCGGTGGAGGACGCGCGCAGGGTGGCGCAGAAGCTGGATATTCCCTATTATGTCATGAATTTTAAATCAGAATTTAATAAATATGTGATAGATTATTTTGTGAAGGAGTATCTGTGCGGACATACGCCGAATCCATGTATTGCCTGCAACCGGTATGTCAAATGGGAGGCGTTGTTAAAACGTGCTCTTGAGATTGGGGCGGATTATATTGCCACGGGGCATTATGCCAGGATTGACATGTTGAGTAACGGACGTTATGCTATCGCGAACTCTATGACAGCGGCGAAGGATCAGACCTATGCGCTATACAATCTCACCCAGGAGCAGCTTGCCCGGACGCTTTTGCCCGTGGGGGCGTACACGAAGGAGGAGATTCGCGCCATGGCGGAGCGTGTCGGACTGCCTGTGGCAAATAAGCCGGACAGTCAGGAGATTTGTTTTGTGCCAGATGATGATTATGCAGGGTTCATCGAGCGTGAGGTGGCGGAGCATAATCGGAAGCCGGATGCAGGGATCAGGCTTAGGCTTCCAGGGCCTGGCAATTTTGTCACAAAGGACGGCGAGGTGTTGGGGAGACACAAGGGGATTACCCATTATACCGTGGGGCAGCGCAGAGGTTTAGAGTTGGCAATGGGAAGGCGGGTGTTCGTGACCGCTATTCGTCCGGAGACCGACGAGGTGGTGGTGGGGGAGAACGAGGATATTTTCACAACGGAAGTGGTCTGTGACAGGGTGAATTTCATGGCAGTGCCGGATTTGGAGGAGCCCAGACGAGTGCTTGCCAAGATACGATACAACCATCCTGGGGAGTATTGCAGGATTCAAAAACAGTCCGGGGGCAGGGTGCAGTGCAGCTTTGAGCAGCCTGTGCGCGCTGCCACGCCGGGACAGGCGATCGTGTTCTACGAGGAGGGACATGTGTTGGGAGGCGGGACGATCCTATAGGAAGAAAGGCGCTTCCATAAGAAGAAGGGCACTTCCATAGGGAAGTGTCCGGTGATGATGCACCGACCCGCCGTAAGCCACATATGATAGAAAGACATTATCTCTATATGGGTGGCAGATATCAATGGATTATAATCGGATTCCAAATTGGAATGGTATCAACAATAGTAATGGAATGAGTAATGGAATGAACAATGGAGGAATGGGATCTATGCGGCCTTGTCCAAAGTGTTACTTTGCCATGGTGCAGGGAGTGATTGTGGAATTAATGCCTGGCAGGATGGGAAATAATCAGACGAACGGATGTATCATTTATGCCACTGTGGAGGATGCAAACGGCAACACAGTGACATTCATGATCACTTCGTCCACTTTTGTGGTGGATTGGGAGACATTGTCCGTGGGGGACAGATGTATGTTCTGGTATCGCGTTGACGCGCCGGCGCCCCTGATCTACCCGCCCCAGTATGCGGCTGTGGTGGCGGCCAAGGTCAAAAACCGCAGCATGATCGATGTCAGCTTCTATAATGCCGCCTTGGTTAACGCGGAGCAGACCCTGCAGCTGAATATGGATGGGTCGGTCAAATTAAGAACCACTAACAACCAGTATTTCCAAGGCAGTCCCGCGAATCACAGTCTGGTGGTCATCTATGAAAGCTCCACCAGAAGTATCCCGGCGCAAACGACACCGAAGCAGATTTTCGTGCTATGTGACAACTAATCGCTCAATACCTTTGACAGAATGGGATCCTCCAACACCAGCCTTTTCGCCGCTTCACGATATCTTTCCTCATGCAGATAGGTGTGGCGGTGGGGCTTGATGGAGGGTGCCATATCAATCGCTTGGATGAAATCACTGCGCTTCATTTGCAGGGTTTCCACGTAATTCCAGAAGCCCGTATCCGTGAGTACCGTGTTGACGCGGACATGGCGGTGATCCTGTACCTTAGCCATGATATAGGTGGCGATACCTACCTGGATGCCGTGGAGCTGCGGGGCCTCCAACATTTTATCCAATGCGTGGGAGATCAGGTGTTCGCTGCCGCTGGTGGGGGCGCTGCTTCCTGCGATTTCGTTGGCGATACCGCTCATGGACAGGGAATCCAGGAGTTCTTTGAGAAATATCTCGTCCTGAATGCTTTCGTAGGGAGTGCGGACAAAGCTGTTTACCGCTTTCTTCGCGATCATTACGGCGAAGTCGTTTAGGGTACCCACCCCGTGACTGGCTTCAAAGCTCCAATCATAGAGGGAAGTAATCTTGGATACCATATCGCCGATACCCGAATAGATAAATTTCACCGGAGCGGTGCGGATGACCTCTGTGTCCACGATGATGCCATAAGCCAGTTTTGCAGGCACAGAAGCGCGTCTACCGTCCACCAGAAGCGAGGCGCTTGCGCTGGAGAAGCCGTCGCTGGAACTGGAGGTGGGGATGCTGATAAAGGGAAGTCCTCTCAGGAAGGCGGCATATTTGCCGGCATCAATCACCTTTCCGCCACCGATGGAGACCACAGCCTTGGTCTTGTTGGACATGGAGAAGGCCAGGGAGATAATGTCGTCTATGGCAACTGTGTCCAGCTCTTGATATTCCAATACATTGATTCCGGCGTCTTTCAGGGATTCCATGACCCCCATGCCGAACAGGTCGATCAGACCGTTGCCAAACCAGATCACAACATCCGTGAGACCCTCCTCCGACAGATAGGCGCCCAGCCCTTGCAAGGCGCCCTTTCCTACTTTTAAGATTACGGGAATTGAGATACTGTCATTCTTTTGCATTTTCTTTCCTCCTCGTGTGAAATGTTATTTGTATGAAATAACGAGTTTGCGAAGCAAATCTCGCAAGCGGGCTTGCCCGCTTTGTTACAATCGGATAAACTCGGGAAGCCGTTTCTCGAACACGGTATAGTACTGAAAGCCGCATTCTTTTAACACCTCGGCAGCCTTGTCAAAGTGTTCTCCCATATGGGCAGGGGCATGGGCGTCGCTGCCCACGGTGATAATCTCTCCCCCAAGCTCTTTGTAGCGTTTCAGGATGCCCATGCAGGGGTGGAAGTCTTTCATGCCCTGCTTGATCCCGCCGGTATTTAGTTCCAGGCCCTTTTCCTTCTCCAAAAGGGTCTCCAGGATGGCATCCAGAATATCTTTGTACTTCTCATAACAATAATCTTTGTCTTTTGATGCGCCGTAGCGCACCACATAGTCCAGATGCCCGTACACGTCATAGTTGGAAAACTTTTTGATATTTTCAAGCTCTGACTGGAAATATTCCCGGTAAGCCTCCTCGTCGCTTCGTCCCTCAAAGAAGTTGGCATAGTAGGGATCTTTGCCATGACACAGGTGGGAGGAGCCGATGATGAAGTCGTATTCGTGAGAGCGGGCAAATACCGCGTTTTCCCGAAAAACCTCCGGCTGCAGCCCCAGTTCCAGGCCGAACAGGATTTTAATCTGTCCCGCGTACTTCTCCTTAAGCCCCAGAAGCTCGTAGAGGTAGGAATCCGCGTTTAACAAAAACAGATCCTCCGGCTCTCCGGGGGCAGCAGGGTAATTGAAATCATTGTGCTCCGTAAAGCATATGGTGGTAAGCCCCAGTTCGATTCCTCTTAAAATCATTTCCTCCATGGGGGCATCCGAATCCCCGGAATGATGGGAATGCAGATGACAGTCGGTCAAAATTGGCATAAACATATCCTCCTATCAATATTGTTTTTATATCCATAAATTGTCAGTTTGCTCTGGCATAGATAATTGCCATGGTAATGCCATATAATACGGGCTGATGCAGCATATAAATAAGCAGCGAGTGGCGTCCGATGAAGGAAAACGGCGGCAGGTGGTTCTTTTGCAGAAAGGAAGCACTCAGACCGCCCAAGCATAACTCATGCTCGCATAATTTATGAAAGAAATAACCTGTCATGAACAGAAAAAACCATGGAATCAACGGAAAATAGTCCGTGGAATAAAAATCAGCCATCGGGAAGCCCAAGTAAGTTGAAAACCAGCTGCAATAGAGTTCTTTTGGGAGCCTTGGGCCGCCCTGAAAAAAGGCGCCGCCCCTCCAAAGCTCAACAAAGTTGCCCAGCCTGCCATTCATAGCAGGCAGAAACAGCAAAAATAAAAATCCAGTCAAAACAGTCAAGAATACAAGCACTGGTCGGTTTTTGATTGTTTGAAACACCTTGTCCATGGGAATCATAAGCAGCATGGAAGAGCCTATCAACGTCAACACCCCAAAGACCACTCTGTCCTCTGGCAGAAACAGAAGCGTTACAACTGTCACCAGTCCACCTGCCAGATAGACGGTGAGCCCGCGCTTCAGATGATGGCGTCCAAACGGCCAACAAAATCCCGACAAAAAAATAAAAGTCCAACAAATACTTTGCTGCCAAATATAAGCCCCGTGTCCGTGATACCAAGGGATATCCATCCCAGCAATATACACCAGATCCCACAGAAAATGGTAGAGTATCATGTTGATCAGCGTGATGCCCCGTATCTCGTCCAAAAGCGCAAGCCGCCCCGGACGCACCTGTGTGGAGTGAATATTTTCAACCGAATTCATTATAATAACTCCTGTCATCGTATGGTATCGTATAGAGTATAGCAAATTTTCCAACAAAAGACACCTATTTTTTGAAAATACGTCTAATTATAAACAATATGTAAATTTTTCCAAATTTGGAAAATATTTTTTATTTACATCTTGAATTATGAGGGGGAATCAGTTAAAATATACCCGTGACAAAATTTTGACAATCGGACAAGCCAGGTTTTGGCTGTTTGCTGCCGTGAGTCAGAACAATAGGAGATACGCCTTGCGGGTCTTCTATTGCATGAATATAAAATTATAATTTCAGGAGGGAACTAAAATGTCAGTAAGAGTAGCAATTAATGGTTTTGGCCGTATTGGTCGTCTTGCATTCAGACAGATGTTTGATGCCGAGGGTTATGAGGTAGTAGCTATCAACGATTTGACCAGCCCTGATATGCTGGCACATCTGTTGAAGTACGATACCGCACAGGGCAGATACAAATATGCCGACAAGGTTGAGGCAGGCGAGGATTCCATCACCGTAAACGGCAAGAAGATTACCATTTACAAAGAGGCAGACGCTTCTAAGCTTCCCTGGGGCGAGCTGAAGGTTGATGTTGTTTTGGAGTGTACCGGTTTCTACACCTCCAAGGACAAAGCTATGGCTCATGTCAATGCAGGTGCCCGCAAAGTTGTAATTTCTGCTCCCGCAGGTAACGACCTTCCCACTATCGTATACAATGTAAACCACAATACCTTGAAGGCTTCCGATACTGTTATTTCCGCAGCTTCCTGCACCACCAACTGCCTGGCTCCCATGGCTAAGGCTTTGAATGATCTGGCTCCTATCCAGTCCGGTATCATGACCACGGTTCATGCTTACACCGGTGACCAGATGATTCTGGATGGTCCTCAGAGAAAGGGTGATAAGAGAAGAAGCCGTGCAGGTGCACAGAATATCGTTCCTAACTCTACCGGTGCTGCTAAGGCAATCGGCCTGGTTATCCCTGAGTTGAACGGCAAGCTCATCGGTTCCGCTCAGCGTGTTCCTACCCCTACCGGTTCTACCACAATTTTGGTAGCTGTTGTCAAGGGTAAGGTGACAAAGGAGCAGATCAATGACGCTATGAAGGCTGCTGCAAACGAGTCTTACGGTTACAACACCGATGAGATCGTATCTTCCGACGTGATCGGTATGACCTTCGGTTCTCTGTTTGATGCTACCCAGACCATGGTTGCTCCCATGGAGGACGGCAACACTCAGGTACAGGTTGTTTCATGGTATGACAATGAGAACAGCTACACCTCTCAGATGGTTCGTACCATCAAGTATTTCAGCGAGTTGGGCTAATAGGCATCAGCAGCGTCATGTAACAAGGACTTTGGGGTCCGGTCTTGGGACCGGATCCTTTTCAATATAGAATAAATGGAGGTTTATAAAATGGGTTTGAACAAAAAATCTGTAGACGATATTAACGCAAAGGGCAAGCGCGTTTTGGTGCGCTGTGACTTCAATGTTCCTTTGAAGAACGGCGAGATTACCGACGAGACCCGTATCGTGGCAGCGCTGCCTACGATTCAGAAGCTGATCAATGACGGCGGCAAGGTGATTCTTTGCTCCCACCTAGGCAAGGTAAAGGAAGGCCCCAATGAGAAGGAGTCCCTTGCACCTGTTGCAAAGAGACTTTCCGAGAAGCTGGGCAAGGAGGTTGTGTTCGTGTCCGATTACAGTGTGACCGGCGAGGCTGCAACCAAGGCTGTGGAGGCTATGAAGGAGGGAGATGTGGTTCTGCTTCAGAATACTCGTTTCCGCGGCACCGAGGAGACAAAGAACGGCGAGGCATTCTCCAAGGAGCTGGCTGATCTGGCTGATCTGTATGTATGTGACGCGTTCGGTTCCTCCCACAGAGCGCACGCTTCCGTGGAGGGCGTTACCAAGTGCATCACCGCAAAGGGCGGCGAGAATGTTGTAGGTTACTTGATGCAGAAGGAGATTAATTTCCTTGGCAATGCGGTTGAGAACCCTGTTCGTCCTTTTGTGGCTATTTTGGGCGGTGCAAAGGTTGCCGACAAGTTGAACGTAATTTCCAATTTGCTGGAGAAGTGCGATACCCTGATTATCGGCGGCGGCATGGCATATACTTTCCTGAAGGCACAGGGCATGGAGGTCGGCAACTCTCTGGTAGATGACGAGAAGATTGGTTATTGTAAGGAAATGATGGAGAAGGCCGAGAAGCTGGGCAAGAAGCTGTTGCTTCCTATTGATACCACTATCGCAAAGGCATTCCCCAATCCGATTGACGCTCCTGTGGAGGTTTCTGCCGTGGATTCCGACAAGATTCCTTCCGATATGGAGGGATTGGATATTGGACCCAAGACCCAGGCTTTGTTTGCTGATGCAGTGAAGAATGCCAAGACTGTTGTGTGGAACGGGCCCATGGGCGTGTTTGAGAACCCGACGCTGGCTGCAGGTACCATTGCAGTGGCTAAGGCGTTGGCTGAAACAGATGCTACGACCATCATCGGCGGCGGTGATTCCGCAGCGGCTGTGAACCAGTTAGGATTTGGCGACAAGATGAGCCACATTTCCACAGGCGGCGGTGCATCCCTGGAGTTCCTGGAGGGCAAAGTGCTTCCCGGTGTAGCGGCAGCAGACGACAAAACGGAATAAAGTAATTCTAAGGCGTCAAAGTACGCCGCCTAAGAATTGCTAAGTTATTCCGAGAAGAATGCCATGGGCATTCTTCCAGAAAGTGAGCGACACTGTGGGTGGCGGGAAATTTGGTAAGAGTATGATAGCTAAGGTCTCATTTGGATTGCGGATAGTAGGTTTCAGTTTATGTCTTTTGTGTACTGCCTATATGCTGTATTTTGCCGTATCCTGGCGGATGGTGGGTTCATTGGAGGAATCCGGTGCAAAGACCATAACGATTGCCGGGATGGTGGCAGTGACAGAGGGTGAGGTGGTGCGCGCCGAGGCAGGGCAAACGATCATCCGATATTATTATGAATGGGACGGAGCAGAGTATCGGAGCGTTAAGAATCATGTAAGCGAGGACTATCCTGAAAACGCGAAGGTGCCTGTTGTCTATAGTGTGGGCTCGGGAGCGGGAAGCTGCCTGGCAGTCGGATTTTACAGGAAACCCATGCAGATTTTGGGCGTGGTGGGAGCGGTTTCGCTCCTGTTGGGGCTTATGAGTTTCTATCGAAACTCAGATGAATTTTAAGAAGAAGGGAATAGAAAATAATGGCAAGAAGAAAAATTGTAGCGGGCAACTGGAAGATGAATATGACACCCAGTGAAGCCGTAAAGCTGTGTGCAGAGCTGAAGGATCTTGTAAAAAATGATGATGTGGATGTGGTTTATTGTGTTCCCGCCATTGATATCGTGCCTGTTGTGGAGGCAGTGAAGGGCACGAACGTAGAGGTTGGCGCGGAGAATATGTATTTTGAGGAGAAGGGCGCTTACACGGGTGAGATTTCCGCGTCTATGTTGAAGGATGCCGGAGTAAAATATGTGATCATCGGACATTCCGAGAGACGTGATTATTTCAAGGAGGATGATGCGCTCCTGAACAAGAAAGTGAAGAAGGCGATTGAGGCAGGGCTTACTCCCATTCTCTGCTGTGGCGAGTCATTGGAGCAGAGGGAGATGGGCGTTACCATGGATTGGATCCGGCTTCAGATCAAGTCCGATCTGGTGGGTGTGACCGCAGATCAGGTGAAGAACCTTGTGATCGCATATGAGCCTATCTGGGCGATCGGTACCGGCAAGACGGCTACCACCGAGCAGGCGCAGGAGGTATGCAAGGGCATCCGTGACTGTATCGCTGAGATGTATGATCAGGCTACCGCAGAGGCAGTGCGCATCCAGTACGGCGGTTCCGTGAACGCAGGAAATGCGGCGGAGCTGTTTGCACAGCCCGATATCGACGGCGGACTGGTGGGCGGCGCTTCCCTGAAAGCGGACTTTGGGAAAATTGTAAATTATAAGTAGGTTGGACTTTCTACATTGGATCAAAGCGAAAACCCAGAGAGGGGCAACTCTCTGGGTTTTTAGATACCATTAAAAAGGATCAATGTCATGCAGGAATTTAATTCATTCATAAAATTGTATCTTGATGAAGATTATTTTTTCAATGGCTCATTGGTTGTGTGGATGCTGCTCTTATATGCCAATGTAATTTTATACATGATAGATTTTTATGCTCTGGTAAAAAGAAAATCTACGGGGGAAACCTTTTCCATTCTTGCGCTCCCCTGTTTGGCATCTGTCTGTGGCGCTGCTATGGTATCCATATTTGTGCATGTGCCGGCGCCCGGAAAACTGGACAGATTTTCAAGAGCCCTTGAAAGCGGTATCTTAAACAGAATCCTTTTATTGGTGGGAATCAGTTATGGAATCATCTGGATTTTGACACTTTTCTCACAGGGAAGGCTTTCCTCCGGGACACGTTCCAAAAAAGAGATTTTGAGATGGGTGCTTTCCTGTATCCCGGATTACATTTATACTGTCATGACTGTCTTTTTCTCTTTATGGCACCGGCTGACCGGAAAAAGTTTTTTTACGGCGGGCCGGGAAGTCATCCTGTGGATTTATCTCTATGCCATTTACTTTTTATGCTGTAAGATTATTTTGTTAGTGCTTGCGCTGCTGGTGCGCCTGTATTCGGTGAGGATTACCTTTTTCAAATGGAAGGAGGGGAAAAATCCCGTTGCCTTTTTGTTCCGGTATTTTATTTTTTACCAGAGTGCTATGGTCAGAAATCTGTTATTGTTTGAGCTGATCATACTGGTTCCCATTACCTATGCATTACATGACGAGGGCTGGACTTTTAATAGCGTGGTCATGGTAGTGTTTCTGTGGTTATGCGCTGTATTTACAGTGCTTTTTAGTGCGGGGCCCGTTATGAAAGCCTTGGAAAGGTTTCAGGTATGGGGAGAAGCCCGGCGTATCAAGGAAATGTTCTGCCGTGAGTATTTTATGCAGGAGCCTGTATTTAAAAATGAAAATTATACTGTGACAAGGCATTTTTTGATTGATGAGCAGAGCCCGTGTACTTTTTATTATTGGCCTGTGTTAAAGAGTGTGAGCGGATGGGTCATTGATGAAAAGGAATACAGCCGGACGATCTTTTTTGCAGATGGAACAAATTGTAAGATTTTAAAACAGGAAGCAGACAGTATGACCCCGGTCTTTGAATATGCAAGGAAATGGCAGGAAGGCAATGAGTACGCCTATGAGCGGAAGCATGTCACAGTGTTTGCAGAAAGTTTTTATACAAAATTATTACGGATTATAATCATGATTTTAGTCATGGCATTTATGCTGGTTCCAAAGCTGCTTAAATAAAGTTTTCGGAAAAACAGCTTTGGACAAATAGCAATGGAATTGTATGAGGGAATGTGGTAGAATTTATGTAACTGTTCAGAGCCAAATATGAGCAAAATGGGGGCTGCATAGCAGTATTTTGCGAATGGTTCTGAATAGTAATGAGATGACAGAGAGGATTTACTCATGGGATTATTTGATATTTTTAAAAAGAAAGAAGAGAATAACAAACTGCAAAATGAAGAAATAAATGCTCAAGGCTGGGATGCTATCACAAAAGAATGTGAAAGGGTATATCCTGATCAGGAGAACCCAAAGCACTATGGAACGCTGATCAAATGGTGCTTTGGGGGCAATGATCCATTAGACGGGATAAGTATTTATGACGGAGGAGATTATTGGCACTTTGTTACTTTTGGCCTGTCTGAATTATATGTTAAAGAAACGGATCAAAAAGATATCAGCGGCTATGGCATGGAATTTACGTTTAAATTAAAAAAGGACAATTATGAAGATGAAGAAGCGGAAATAAAATGTATATGTGGTATTTTGCAGTCTATCGCAAGAATCACTTTTACAAAAGGGGAAGTGTTTGGTCCTTATGAATATTTATATACAGGTCAAACACAAGGAATAGACACTAAAATGCAATCCAATATTACAGGCTTTATAACGATTCCGGATAAGGAGTTTCAGTCTATAAGTACTCCAAATGGAACAGTGGATTTTGTCGAATTTATCGGGGCAACGGATTCAGAGCTGATCGCTCTAAGAAATCAAGAGACAGATGTGAAAAGTTTATATGAGGAAATCGGATCTGATGTCACAAGTTACAGCAGAAAATCTGTAAAATAAGCAAATAGCGTCATAAAAACGGTAGTTCTTACAGGTTTTTTATGTTATGATGTCCTTATTAAAGTCGCGAGGTGAGCAGATGATAGATATTTTCTTTGATAAATTGTATCGGTATGAGCGAATTGCGGAGCCCTGCTACATCGGGATTCCGGTGAAGGAGGGGGAGTTGCGGGACGCGGGGAGCGTGCGGCTGTATCAGGGGGACAGGGAACTGCCTGTTCAGAGGAAGGTGACCTCTTGGCATAAGGATGGTTCCGTTCGGTTTTTGTTCCTGCGTTTTCTGGCTGACCTGCCTGCCAACAAGGGGACGGTGCTGCAGTGTGATCTGCATGGCAATGAAAAGGATGGCGCCCGGGGAGATTCGGCGGGCATTCATGAGGTGAAGGTTTGCGAGGACGAGTCGGGAGTCTCGGTGTCCACGGTCTGCGACGGGGAGGGACAGGAGTTTGTCTTCCGGGTGCAGCATCATGGAGACAGCATTTTTGAGCAGTTGAACGCTATGGGGCGCGTTTATGATAAAAAGCAGTTTGTGGGGCCTTTTCTAAGAGACGGGAAAGGGAATGATTATGATATCGAGATCGGTAGCTGGCAGGTGGTGGAGAAGGGCCCCGTGTGCGCGATTCTGAAAGCGAGAGGAAGCAATCTCAAGGCCGACTCTGTCACGGACAAGGTGGACTTCGAGTTAAGGCTCACCGCATGGGCGGGCAAGCCCTGGGTGGAGGTTTCTTATCGGATTATCAACACCACGGACAGTCCCCTGCATGTGGCGTCCTTGGTGTTCAGGCTCCTGCGGACGCCCGGGGCGCTTCCCACAGAGGGTCTGGTAGAGATGAAGGTCAATGACAAGCTGGATTCCACGGGCTGCGGGGATTTGACGGACGCACCGGATTTCGGGGACGGACCGGTGTATCATGCCAGAGGCACGGGGGAGCTGGAGCAGGTGGCGGACAGGGCTCCTGTAGAGGGAGTACGCACCTGTGCAGGAAGCTCTAATTATAAAACGGATTTTTACCTGGGCAGGGATGGCGCCGCCGTGAGCCGTGTGGTGGACTCCAAATGGCTGGTGCGGGAGGCGAACGAGCACTTTGCCGAGGTGCTGTATGGGACGTTCCTTGCGGATTGTACGGACGCGGACGGTGGTGTGTGCGCCACGATTTTTCAGGCACAGCAAAATTATCCCAAGGCGGTGCAGGCGGACGAGAGTGGTCTGGCTGTGATGCTGGTGCCGGAGGGTGTGGAACAGGTGATTATGCAGACGGGAATGTCCAGAGAGCAGAAGTTCTTACTGCATTTTCATGATGCGCAGGAAAGCCTTACAGAGATAGACAATCGCAGCCTGATTTATCAGATGCCGGACAGGCCCTATCTTGCGCCGGAGACCCACAGGGATTCCGGGGTCTGGCTGGATGTGTTTGCGGATAAACTGGATATCAATGTGGAGCAGGCGTTGATTGGACGGGCGGACGGGCATTGCCGTGCCTATGGTATGTTGAATTTCGGTGATTCCTATGATTCCGGCTACACCGCGCAGGGCAGGGGCGGCGGAGATTTGGTCTGGTGCAACAATGAGTACGACTATCCTCATGCATGCGCTTTGTTATATGTGCGCACGGGCATCCGGAGGTTTTTGGATTATAATATTGCATCCTGCAGCCATTGGATGGATGTGGATGTGTGCCATTATCATGCTAATCCTCTCTATGTGGGAGGACAGTGGGAGCACACGGGCGGGCACTGTAAGAATGGTGTCATGGTCTGCTCTCATGAGTGGGTGGAAGGTCTTTTGGACTATTATCATTTCACGGGAGACGAGAGAGGATTGGAGACGGCTCTGGGGATCGGCGACAATGTGTTAAGGCTCTTGAATACGCCCATGTATGCCAAGGTGGGGGAGGCCAATGCCAGAGAGACCGGTTGGGCACTGCGCACTTTGACTGCCCTGTATGTGGAGACCAGAGACGAGAAGTGGCTCTCCAAATGCGAACCCATCATCAGGGATTTTCAGGTTTGGGAGGAGCAATACGGCAATTGGCTGGCGCCTTACACGGACAACACCCTGATTCGTGTGGGATTTATGATTTCCGTGGCCATAGGAAGCGTGATGCGTTATTACAGGGAGTTCCCCAGACCGGAGTTAAGGGATATGATGTTGCGGGCCGTGGATGATTTGATTGAGAATTGTTATATGGAGAAGTTGGGGTGCTTTTATTACAAGGAGCTTCCCAGTATCAACCGCCTTGGACAGAATACCTTGTTGTTGGAGGCTCTTGCCATTGCCTATGAGTTGTCCGGGGACGCGGAATATTTAAAGCCTGGAATCGAGACCTTCAAACGCAGTATTATGTCGCCCGTGCCAGGAAGCGTGGGGAGCAAGTCGGTGGTGCAGGATGCCGTGATCGTGGGGAATGCCAGCAGCAAGAATTTTGCCCAGAGCATGATCCCCCTTACGACTTATTACAGAGTGGCGTCGGAGTGCGGGCTTTTGTAAGACGAATCGGGAAAGGAAGCTTATGTTGAAAAGATTTTACCCTGACTATGAGTCGGACAGCGCCTATATGGTGGATTACGAGGCGCTTTACAGGCGGGGGTACAGGGGTGTGATTTTTGATATTGACAATACGCTGGTGCCTCACGGGGCGCCAGCGACGGAAGCAGCAATAGCGTTTTTTGAACGTCTGCGGGCGCTGGGTTATCGGACGATGCTTTTGTCAAACAATAAGGAGCCGCGGGTGAAAAGCTTTGCGGATGCGGTGGGGAGCGGTTATATCTACAAGGCGGGCAAGCCGGGAAGAGAGGGATACGAGCGCGCCATGAGGAATATGGGGACTGTTCCCGGCAATACTATCTTTGTGGGAGACCAGCTTTTTACGGATGTTTGGGGGGCGAAGCGTGCGGGAATTTTCACGTTCCTGACAAAGCCGATTCATCCCAAGGAGGAAATTCAGATTGTGCTAAAGCGCTATTTGGAGCGGGTGGTATTGTATTTTTATCACAGGGAGGAACGAGGATGAAGGCGATTGATGGACATACCCGCACCTGCGGACTGATTGGCAATCCGGTGGAGCACACGCTCTCGCCGGTGATCCACAATACATTGGCTGAATTGACGAACATAGGGCTGTGTTATGTGCCTTTCAGGGTGGAAGAGGGACAGTTGGAGGCGGCTGTCAAGGGAGCATACGCGTTGAATCTGTTGGGGACAAACGTGACAGTACCCTACAAGAGCGACGTGATTCCTTTTTTGAAGGAGATTGACCCCTTGGCTGCCCGGATCGGCGCGGTGAATACCCTGGTGCGGACGGAAGGCGGGTACAAGGGGTATAATACGGATATGCCGGGGCTGTATCGGGCTATGTGCGCGGATGGCGTGAAGATCAGCGGCGAGAAAGTGTTGATTCTAGGTGCTGGCGGTGTGGCGAGAGCGGTGACGGTGCTTCTTTTGGAGAAGGGGGCGAAAGAAGTCATATTGCTGAACCGTACGCTTGAGAAGGCGGAGCGCATCGCGCAGGAGGTGAACGTTTTGGCTGGCAGGAATTTTGCCAGTGCTATGGCGAACGAGGACTACGGGAAGCTGCCGGCGGATGAACGGTACCTGGTCATTCAGGCCACCAGCGTGGGGCTGCATCCCCATGATGAAGATGTGGTGATAGAGGACAGGAGTTTTTATGAGAAAGTACATACAGGATATGACCTGATCTTTAATCCGGCGAGGACGAAGTTTATGCGGCTGGTGGAAGAGCAGGGCGGGAGAGCTTTCAATGGGGCGAAGATGCTGCTTTATCAGGGTATCATTGCCTATGAATTGTGGACTGGTACAGAGGTGTCGGAAGAACAGGCTAGGCTTGTGGCTGAGGCTATGCAGCTCTGATGCCATTTAATGCGATCATTAAGGAGAGGAAAGATGGAGGACAGAGGAAAAAATATCGTTCTCATTGGATTTATGGGGAGCGGTAAGACAACGGTGGGCGTGAAGCTTTCTTATAGATTCCACATGCCGGTGGAGGATACGGACAAATTAATCGAGAGAAGGCAGGGGCTTAGTATCAGCGAGATTTTTGAGAGAGAGGGCGAGGAGGCATTCCGACAGATGGAGACAGAGCTTCTCTCACAGATCGGACAGCGCAGGTTCGGGCGGATTCTCTCTGTGGGCGGCGGGACACCCGTGAGGGAGGAGAACAGGGAGCTGCTCAGAAAGTGTGGGACGGTTTTTTATCTGAGGGCAAAGCCGGAGACGATTTACAACAGACTGAAAGGGGACACCACAAGACCTCTTTTACAGTGTGAGGATCCATTGGCGCGCATACAGGAACTACTTGCAGCGAGACAGGCCGCCTATGAGGAGTGTGCGGATGTGATCGTGGATGTGGATGAGGTGTCTCTGGACGAGATTGTGGAGCAGATAGCGCGCAAGGCCAGCCGGGAAGGCCGCAAAGGCCGGAGAAGGAAGCTTTTGGTGATCAATGGCCCGAATATTAATTTTTTGGGCATTCGGGAGAAAAGTGTTTATGGGACACAGGATTATCAGTACCTTTTGGATATGATAGCGCGCAAGGCGAAGGATTGTGGACAGGATATCACGGTATTTCAGTCCAATCACGAGGGGGCGATCATAGACCGGATTCAGGAGGCTTATTTTGACGGCACGGAGGGGATTGTGATCAATCCCGGTGCTTACACCCATTACAGTTACGCGATTCGGGACGCTCTGGCGAGTATTGTGGTTCCCAAAGTGGAGATTCATATCTCCGATATCACGAAGAGGGAGGAGTTCCGGAAAAATTCCGTGACAAAGGCCGCCTGTGACCATCAAATCTACGGCAAGGGACTGGAAGGATACTTGATGGCAATCGATTGGATTCTGGATCGGGAGTAAAATATTTACCAAAATTTGATATATTTTTTAAAAACAGTTGAAATGGAAAAGATTTTATATTAAAATGGTTAAGAATTATATCGTGAAAATTTGAGGAGGAATATATTATGATTTCTGCAGGTGACTTCAGAAATGGTATTACAATTGAGTTGGACAACAATGTATACCAGATTATTGAATTCCAGCATGTAAAACCTGGAAAGGGCGCGGCTTTCGTTCGCACAAAGCTGAAAAACATCAAGAGCGGCGGTGTTGTCGAGAAGACATTCCGTCCCACTGAGAAGTGCCCTCAGGCGCGTATTGATAGAAAAGATATGCAGTATCTGTATGCTGATGGCGATTTGTATTATTTCATGGACACGGAGAGTTATGACCAGGTTGCGCTCAACGCGGAGACTGTGGGCGACGCTTTGAAGTTTGTGAAAGAGAATGAGATGTGTAAGGTTTGCTCCCACAATGGAAATGTGTTCTCTGTGGAGCCTCCTCTGTTCGTGGAGCTTGATATCACGGATACGGAGCCCGGTTTCAAGGGAGATACCGCAACGGGCGCTACCAAGCCTGCCACGGTTGAGACGGGTGCCGTGGTCAATGTTCCCCTGTTCGTGGATCAGGGCGACAAGATCAAGATCGATACCAGAACAGGTGAGTATTTGTCACGTGTATAAGATAATGTGATTTTTCGTTTCTATTATGCAGATGCAATTGTGAGACAATGGACAGGCCTTTTTCGGAGGGCTTCCATTGTCTTTTCTATTTTTACAATTCTAAAAACTTTATAATTAAATAAAAGGGAATATCTTCCCAAATTCCAACAACATAAAAATTTTAAAGTAAAAACAAAAAATGAAAGGAAACAACAAAATATGAGAAAAAGAAAAAAGCTGAATAAGGGACGAGTGGATATGGATATCCGGAACTTTGCGGAGATGGTGAGCAGGGCAGTGTCGGAGGAATTGGGCAGCAGCTGCCAGGTCAAGCTTCAGGAGGTCATCAAGAATAACGGGGTGATCCTGCAGGGATTGGTGATTCTGGCAAAGGAACAGAGCATATCCCCGACAATCTATCTGAACTCCTTTTTGGATGCTTACGAGGCGGGGATGCCGCTTGTGGGTATCGTGACAAGGATTCTGGAGATTTATAAGGAAGATCTGCCCGAGAGCAATATCAATATGGAGTTCTTCAGGGAATTTGAGAAGGTGCGCCCGAGAATCTGCTATAAAATCGTTAACCATAACAGGAACAGGGGGCTTTTGGAGAGAATCCCGCACATTGACTTTCTGGATCTGAGCATTTGCTTTTTCTATGCTTACGAAAATGAGGTGCTGGGCTTTGGTTCCATACTGATATATAACAGCCATATGGAGATGTGGAATTGTTCCACGGAGACGCTTTTGAAGCTGGCGCAGGAGAATACAAAGAGGCTCTTTCCGTGGAAGACACATGATATGGGAGAGCTTCTGCGGGAGCTCATAGAATGCGAGTCCCTTGGACAGGGGAAGCTTTCCGGGGAAGGGGAGGAGAGCCCTGACGAGGAATGCCCTATGCAGGTGTTGACCAACAGCCGGAGGATTCACGGGGCGACCTGTATGATTTATCCCGGGCTCTTAAATTCGCTGGCCAGTAAGATGGACGAGAATTTGTATATTCTGCCCAGTTCAATCCATGAAGTCATTCTCATGCCCGAGAGCGCGGTGGACGCCCCCGAGGTTCTCAGAGATATGGTGCGTGAGGTAAACGCCACCCAGGTAGAGCCTGAAGAAATTTTATCGGATAATCTTTATTTCTATCAACGTCTGGAAAATCGCATCGAGGTTGTAGAGTCTAATAAGGACTGATTAAAACAATTTTCAAAACAATTAATTCAAAAAAATAGTTGACGTGTTAGATTTTTATGCTATAATGTGTAGTGTGTATGGAGTTCCGTACATAGAATAACCCAATCAGTCGTGTGCTAGAGGGACTGAAGGGAGGTCAGGTGCAGAATGTCTAACGTAATCGTAAAAGAGAACGAGACTTTGGACAGCGCATTGCGTCGCTTCAAAAGAAGTTGTGCAAAGGCGGGTATCCAGCAGGAGATTCGCAAGAGAGAGCATTACGAGAAGCCTAGCGTAAAGCGTAAGAAGAAGTCTGAAGCGGCAAGAAAACGTAAATATAACTAAAATGCAAATCCCTGGCCGAGTATCGACTAGGGATTTTGGTTAGCGTAAATAGTTTTCAATACTATGACAAGAGACGAGGAGATGGCGAAATGTGGACAAAAGAACTGCTTGGGACGGATGTGTATCATCTCATGGCAGCCTTTATCCTGTACAGTATGTTAGGATGGCTTGTGGAGTCAATCTATATGTCGCTGTGCAATAGGAAACTCACGAACAGGGGATTTGGCAAAGGCCCGTTTTGTCCGATTTATGGATTTGGCGCTGTGGTGGGATACCTGCTCTTGAGTCCGTTGAAGGGGCACTACGTGAAGCTGTACATAGTGGGCGCCGTGTTGGCTACAATTTTTGAATTTATTGTCGGCAAGGGAATGATCAAGTTCTTGGGAGATCTCTGGTGGGATTATAATGACAAGCCCTTTAATTACAAGGGAATTATTTGTTTGGAGAGCACGATCGCGTGGGGATTCTACGCGATAGGCATTATACAGTTCGTCCATACGGGCATTTACTGGATTATTGATAAAATCAATTTCCGGGCGGGGATCCGCTTGGTTTCTCTGGCGTTGTTCCTGGTGGCGATCGATTACACTGTCCAGCTGATCCGGGTGTTCCATATCGACATGCAGGAGCGAAAGGACTGGTTGATCCAAAAGAAAGAGCGTATCATTGAGAGATATCATGCGTTTATAAATCGTTAATATGCGAAAGAAACAGGTCTAACCTTCGCCACATTCCCATATTCTGTAATAGACAAAGAAAATGGGAGTGTGGCGTTTTTATGCGCAGAGGATTTAAACAAAAAATATTGGCGGTGTTGTCGGCTTTGCTTCTTGTCATGGCCATGCCCGCCGTTCCTGTCAAGGCAGAGCCGTCCATCGGAACCCCTTCGGCGATTCTGGTGGAGGCTTCCACAGGAAGGGTGATTTATGAGAAAAATTCCACGGAGAGGAGGAGCCCGGCCAGCGTCACCAAGATTATGACCCTGCTGCTCACCTTTGAACAGATTGAGGCGGGCAAAATAAAGTTGACGGATGATGTGCTGGTCAGCGCCCATGCCAGTGGGATGGGAGGCTCACAAGTGTTTTTGGCGCAGGGGGAGGTTCAGACACTGGATACTATGATAAAATGTATCACAGTGTCCAGCGGAAATGACGCAAGTGTGGCTGTGGCGGAGCATATCGCGGGCAGTGAGGATGCATTTGTGGAGATGATGAACGAGAAGGCGGCGCAGCTTGGAATGAAGGACACGCACTTCGTGGATTGTTGTGGCCTCACGGATTCTGACAATCATTATACTACGGCGAGGGACGTGGCGATCATGTCCAGGGAATTGATCACAAAATACCCGGCGATTTTCCAGTATACTATGATTTGGATGGAGGACATCACTCATGTCACGAAACAGGGAGAGTCGGTTTTTACCTTAAACAGCACGAACAAGCTGTTGAAGCAATATCAATATACTACAGGATTAAAGACCGGATCGACCAGCAAGGCAAAATTCTGTATGTCCGCCACGGCCAATAAGGACGGTTTGGATATGATCGCGGTGATCATGGGAGCTGAGACGGGGACAGAACGGTTTCAGGATGCACAGGTGTTATTAAATTACGGTTTCAGCGTGAGCAGTCTGTATGTCGATACCCATGAGGAGGCATTGCCAAGGCTTGTGGTGCGGCGCGGTGTAAAGACGGATGTAGGGCTTACATATCAGGGAGAATTCAGATATCTTGACATCGAGGGGAATTCCTTGGATAATGTGGAGAAGGTGATTGAACTTCCTGAAAGCGTGAACGCGCCTGTCAGTGCCGGAACGCAGGCGGGCGAGGTCAAATATTTGTTAAAAGGTGTAGAAATCGGGCGTATCCAGATTCTTTATGCCGAGGGCGTGGCGAAGGCAACCTACAGGGATTATTTGAAGCGGGCAGTGGGATTTTTCCTGCTGTAGAGGTGAGGGCGGCTTGCCCGGAGTTGTTGACTGTGGAGAAAAAATATGTGGAATATACTCATCACGGTTCTGGCCGTGATCATACTTATCTTCCTATGGATTATGATCTATGACGGTAATCGGTTCGTGGTGCGGGAGCACTTGTTTTGTGATGCCCGTATCCGACGGGATTGCCGTGCGGTGGTGCTGGCGGATCTCCATAACAAAAAATATGGCAGAGATAATGGTCAATTAATTCAGGCGATCAGGGAGCTTGCGCCGGATATGATTCTGGTGGCTGGGGATCTGCTCACTGCCAAGCCGGGGGAGTCTTTGGACACGGCACTTGGGGTGCTTGAGTGTCTTTCGCAGGATTATCCAATCTATTATGGGAACGGCAACCATGAGCAGCGGATCAAGCTGTACCCCGCAGTTTATGGGGATATGGCGGAGCGCTATGCGGCAGGACTTGGCGAGTTGGGGATTGAGCCGTTGGTCAATGCCCATGTGCAGCTTATGGACTATGGAATCAGGATTTATGGGGTGGAGATTGACAAGCGTTATTATAAGCGTTTCGGGGTACAGCCTATGGAGGAGACCTATCTGGAGACACTTCTTGGCAGGGTGGACAAGGATTTCTACAATATATTGCTCGCCCACAATCCGGATTATTTTCCCCAATATGCAAAATGGGGAGCCAGGCTGGTGCTCTCCGGGCATGTGCACGGCGGAATGGTGCGCGTTCCCTTTGTGGGAAAAGGGGTGGCCTCACCCAATATCCGCTTTTTTCCCAAATATGACGGCGGCAGATTTGATGAGGAGGAAAGCACCATGCTGGTGAGCAGAGGACTTGGCATGCATACCATACCTGTCCGGCTTTTTAATCCGGGCGAGATATTGTTGTTGGAGTTTAAGACGGTGGACAAGCAGGAAGCGGCGAACACAAGTTTGTCTTGAAAAGTGATGTTTTTCCCATTAGAATAAAAGTTGTGTGCGCCGAGGGCGCGGATGGGAGTAAAATGGCGATACCTGTGAAATTGGAGGCATTTGAGGGTCCGCTGGATCTGTTGCTTCACTTAATCGAGAAAAACAAAATAGATATTTATGATATCCCTATCGTGGAGATTACGGAGCAGTATCTGGATTACATAAAGCAGATGGAGACCGACGACATGAACGTGATGAGCGAATTCCTTGTCATGGCCGCCACGTTGATAGATATTAAATGCCGTATGCTGCTTCCCAAGGAAGTGGATGAGGAAGGGGAGGAACAGGATCCCCGGGCGGAATTGGTGCAGAAGCTGTTGGAGTACAAAATGTGCAAATATATGGCATATGAGCTCCGGGACAGGCAGGTGGACGCCGCCCACAATCTTTACAGGAAGCAACAGCTTCCCGAGGAAGTGGCGGCATACAGGCAGCCCATTGATTACGAGGAGCTGATAGGGGACATGACGCTGAGTAAGCTCCATGAGATTTTCAAATCTATCGTGCGCAAACAGGAGGATAAGATTGACCCGATCCGAAGCCAGTACGGAAAGATTGAGAAGGATGAGATTGACATGGATCTGAAGACCCTGTATGTGGAAGCTTATGCCAGGGAGCACAGGAGTTTCAGTTTCCGGAAGCTTTTGGAGAAGCAGAGGAGCAAGGCGGAGCTGATCGTGACTTTTCTGATCATTTTGGAGATGATGAAGACGGGCAGGATCTCGGTCAGTCAGGAGGATATCTTTGACGATATCATGATCACGTCAAACGTGGCATAACAGTTCAGCCATAGCTAATGGCGCGGCTGAACTGTTATAGGAGTGTTATGGTGGAAGGGAGCAGATATGGAGCGTATAGAGGCGCAGGCCGTGATAGAAGCAGTGCTGTTTACCATGGGTGAGTCTGTGGAGGTGGGCAGACTTGCGGAGGTGATAGAGGAAGATGTAAATACTACCAAAGAGATCCTCAAAGAGATGGAAGAAAAGTACAAGCAGGAGGAGCGGGGGATTGCCCTTACCTGGTTCGAGAACTCTGTACAGCTTTGCACCAAAGCACAGATGTATGAGTATTTGATCAAAATTGCCAAGGCGCCCAGAAAGATGGTGCTTACGGACACAGTGCTGGAGACCCTTTCCATCATTGCCTACAAGCAGCCTGTCACCAGAGTGGAGGTTGAGAAGGTGCGCGGCGTCAGTTGTGATCACGCCATCAACAAGCTGTTGGAATATGATTTGATCACGGAGCTTGGAAGGCTGGACGCGCCGGGACGCCCCCTTTTGTTTGGGACGACGGAGCAGTTTTTGAGAAGCTTCGGGGTGAAGAGCCTGGAGGAGCTGCCGGAGGTCAATCCCGTGCAGATTGAGGAGTTTAAGGCGCAGGCGGAGGCTGAGATACAGCTCTCGCTCGATATATAAAACCAAACGGTTCCTAATCATAAATGATAAGATAGGCCTCATATATATTAGCAAACCGCAGTGTGGGGGAAAGACAATGCGGAAAAACCATAGAGTACATATGGCGCGGCTGATAGGGGGCCTTTTTTGCGCCTTTTTTGTGATGAATGTCATGCAGGGGGCCATGCTGACAGTCAGGGCGCAGGAACCTGAGCTGAGCCTTTATGCCACGGCTGCCGTGCTTTTGGATGCGGATTCGGGGAGAGTCCTGTATGAGAAGGAGGGGAATACGCCCATGGCTATGGCCAGCACCACCAAGATCATGACTTGTATTCTGGTGTTGGAGCAGGGGACTCTGGACGACATGGCGCAGGTGTCTGCCTATGCCGCCTCCATGCCCAAGGTCAAACTTTACGCGAAGCAGGGGGAGGCATATCAGGTGAGGAGCCTGTTGTTCTCTCTGATGCTTGAGTCCCACAATGATTCCGCGGTGGTGCTGGCGGAATATATCGGCAAGCGTTATCTGTCCGGAGAGCTTGCAGAGAAAAACACATCAGAATACACCGTGGAGGAGAGCAAGCAGGCAGTGAAGGCATTTGCCAATCTGATGAACGAGAAGGCGATGGAGCTTGGCTGTGAAAACACATGGTTTATCACGCCAAATGGGCTGGACGCCACGGAGACCTTTGAGAACGCGGCAGGGGAGACCGTGCAGCGGGAGCATTGCACCACGGCGGCGGAGCTTGCAAGGATTATGGCATATTGCGTGAAGGAGTCCCCGAAGAGGGATGTGTTTCGGGAGATTACCCGCACACAGAGCTATTCTTTTTATGAGAATGGCAGGAACGTGACCTGTGTGAACCACAATGCGTTCTTAAGTATGATGGATGGCGCGTTCAGCGGGAAGACAGGGTTCACTAACAAGGCGGGCTATTGCTATGTGGGGGCCTTGGAGCGGGATGACAAGACATTGATTGTGGCGTTGTTGGCCTGTGGCTGGCCCAATAATAAAACCTACAAATGGAGTGACACGCGGGAATTGATGGAATACGGATTGGAGAATTTCCAGTACAAGGAATTCCTGGAGGAGGGAACGGCTTATGATGAGGATCGTCTGAAGGCACTGCCTGTGGAGGACGGCCAGACCCCTATTCTCGGAGGCACCGCGCAGGTGGAACTGGAGATCCTGGAGCGTCATGACGGGGGCAGTGGCCATGGCAATACGGGCAATTCTCCAGGAGACGCGGAGTGCGAGGGACTTCTTCTGAGGGAGGATGAGGAGATCAAGGTGGAGTGTGAGCTCAAGAAAGATCTGCAGGCTCCCGTGCTCTCAGGAACGCCCGTGGGACGGATTTCCTACAGCGTGGATGGCAGGGTATACCTTACGGAGACTATCGTGACAAAGTCCGGTGTGGAGCGGGTGGAGCTTCCCTGGTGCGTGGAGCAGGTCTTCGATCGATTCTTGATTCTGTAACTTTTTGTTAAAAAAATGTAAAAAAAATGCAATTCGTCCTAGGCGAGTTGCTTTTTTTGTGGTATACTGTCATGGACAAAATATGGGGCATTGTCCCTGCAAAGGTTTGTTAAGATTTTTATCATTATAAATGGAGGGCTGAAAGCATGAGTACTACTTCAAAAGCGAGTCAAAGAATTACCGCTTTACTCGACGACAACAGTTTCGTTGAAATCGGTGGTCTTGTCACAGCAAGGGCGACTGACTTTAACATGAAACCGAATGAAACTCCTTCTGACGGGTGTATCACCGGCTATGGAGTGATTGATGGTAATCTTGTGTATGTCTACAGTCAGGATGCATCCGTGATGAACGGAACCATCGGGGAAATGCATGCGAAAAAGATTGCCAATCTCTATGATTTGGCAATGAAGACTGGGGCGCCTGTGATCGGATTGGTGGATTGTGCGGGCGTGAGACTGCAGGAGGGGACAGATGCGCTTGCGGCATTTGGCACAATCTATGCCAAGCAGACCGCAGCCAGCGGTGTGATTCCCCAGATTACCGCGGTGCTCGGTTCCTGCGGGGGCGGTTTGGCGCTGTTTCCTACCCTGACAGATTTTACATTTATGGAAGAGAAAAACGCAAAGCTTTTTGTCAATGCGCCTAACGCGTTGGACGGCAATGTGATCACGAAATGTGATTCATCTTCCGCCGCGTTCCAGTCTGAGGAGAGCGGTATTGTGGATGTGGTGGCTGATGAAGCCACGATTATGGCGGGGATTCGTGAATTGATCGGCTTCCTTCCCGCCAATAACGAGTCCTATGCTGGGGAGGATTGCAATGACGATCTGAACCGCGTGAACCCTGAGATTGCCGGATGTGTGGGTGATACCTCTATCGCGTTATCCATTTTGGCGGATAACAACAGATTCTTTGAGGTGAAGGCAAACTACGCAAAGCAGATGGTGACAGGCTTTATGCGGCTGAACGGCATGACTGTGGGCGCGGTGGCTAATCGTTGTGAAATCTGTGACGAGGAGGGCAAGGTGTCCGAGAAGATGGATGCGGTGCTCACCAAGCAGGGATGTGACAAAGCGGCAGATTTTGTGAATTTCTGTGACGCGTTCGGGATTCCCGTACTCAGCCTGACCAATGTGAAGGGATATGAGGCTACCATGTGCTCCGAGAAGGGGATTGCCAAGGCGGCGGCAAGATTGACATATGCCTTTGCAAGCGCTACGGTGCCCAAGGTGAATGTGATCATCGACAAGGCTTACGGCACCGCCTTCGTGGCGATGAATTCCAAAGCGATCGGCGCGGATATCACGATGGCATGGCCCGAGGCTCAGGTTGGCGCCATGGACAGCAAGCTGGCTGCCAAGATCATGTATGATGGCCAGGGTGCGGATGTGATTGACGAGAAGGCGGCGGAGTATGAGAAAGAGATTCTCAATGTCAACAATGCTGCCAGAAGAGGATACGTAGACCAGATTGTGAATGCTGCAGACACCAGAAAATATGTGATCGGCGCATTTGAAATGCTATTCACAAAGAGTGAAGACGGTCCTGTAAAGAAGCATGGCACTGTCTAGAAAGGGTGATTGTAAAAATGAAGAAATTTTTGGTTTTGACCTGTATGATTGCCTGTATCTTTGGGATGACGGCCTGCAGTGGCGAGAAAGAGTTCACGGAGTTTGAGCAGCAGAAGGTGAATGCAGCGGAGAGTAAGGCGACAAATTTATTAATTCCCTATATTCAGCTTGTTTTGTCTGATCCGGAGACTGTGGAGCTTTTGAAGGAATGCACGCCCAAGGAGGTGGAGTCGATCGTAAAGGAGGATGTTTATTATAATACCGGCGGCAGCATGGAGCTTGAGGTGGACGGAAATGCCTTTATCAGCGCGTTGGATTCCTTTGCGGCTACCTATGAAGAGATCGGCGGGCACGGTGAGATCACGGGTGTGGAGGCGAAGATTGACGATAAGCAGATTATTGTGAATGTCAGTGTGAAAGGATCTGTGAAGGATGCCACGGCGGAGATCGTGTTTACCAATGACAGATTCCTGGTATTGCAGGCGGCATCCCTGAATCAGGTGAGCACCATGAAGGATGCCATGGTGAAGGCTGCCTTGAACACAGTGCTTGGCATGGGAACCGTGTTTGCGGTGTTGATTCTGATCAGCCTGATCATCTCCTGTTTTGGCATCTTTTCCAAGGTACCGACCGGAACTGCCAAGGAGGATAAGGGAGCAACGGCGGCAAAGACCGTGGCACAGCCTGTGGTGCAGGCGAGCGAGGAACTCTCTGATGATCTGGAACTTGTGGCTGTCATTGCGGCGGCGATCGCGGCGAGCGAGGGCGCTGCTTCCACAGATGGGTTTGTAGTGCGTTCTATTAAGAGACGCAGGGCATATTAAAATCTAAATTGAGCCGGTTATGCGGCAGAAGGAGAAGAAAAATGAAAAATTATACCATTACCGTAAATGGAAACGTATATGATGTAGTAGTAGAGGAGGGGGCATCTACAGGTGCACCCGTGGCAGCAAAGGCTCCCGCAGCACCTAAGGCGGCACCCCAGGCAGCTCCCGCGGCAGCACCTAAGGCGAGCGGTGCAGCAGGCGGCGTGAAGATCGAGGCCGGTGCAGCAGGTAAGGTGTTCAAGCTGGAGGCAAATGTAGGCCAGGCTGTGAAGAGAGGGGACGCAGTGGTGATCCTTGAGGCAATGAAGATGGAGATTCCTGTTGTGGCTCCTCAGGACGGTACGATTGCAAGTATTGACGTGGCGGTTGGCGATTCTGTTGAGGCTGGAGCTCTTCTGGCAACCATGAATTAAGATTCATGACTTAGCACACAAAATAACAGGAGGTCAACAAATGGATTACATTGTGAATACACTGGACAATTTGATCCACCAGACAGCTTTTTTTAACTTGACTGTGGGAAATTATATCATGATCGCAGTGGCATGCGTTTTCCTTTACCTAGCCATCCGGCATGGGTTTGAGCCCTTGCTATTGACTCCCATTGCTTTCGGTATGCTGCTGGTAAATATCTATCCTGATATCATGATTGCGCCGGAGGATGCAGCCAATGGTGTCGGTGGGTTATTGCATTATTTTTATATATTGGATGAGTGGGCGATCCTTCCCTCTCTGATCTTCATGGGTGTGGGCGCCATGACGGATTTCGGTCCGCTGATCGCCAACCCTAAGAGCTTTCTGCTGGGGGCGGCAGCACAGTTTGGTATCTTTACCGCTTACTTTGGCGCGATCTGGATGGGATTCAACGACAAGGCTGCAGCAGCGATCTCCATTATCGGCGGCGCGGACGGACCGACTTCCATTTTCTTGGCAAGTAAGCTGGGACAGACAGCGATCATGGGACCCATCGCAGTGGCGGCATATTCTTATATGTCACTGGTTCCCATTATCCAGCCGCCTTTTATGAAATTATTTACCACGGAGAAGGAGCGCCAGATCAAGATGGGTCAGCTTCGCCCCGTGTCCAAGCTGGAAAAGATTCTTTTCCCTGTAGTTGTTACCATTGTGGTAGGCTTGATCCTTCCCACCACAGTGCCCTTGGTTGGTATGCTGATGCTGGGTAATCTGTTCAGAGAGTCCGGCGTGGTAAGACAGTTGCAGGAGACAGCTTCCAATGCATTGATGTATATCGTTGTTATCATGTTGGGTACTTCTGTCGGCGCGACCACCAGCGCGGAGGCATTCCTGAACTGGGATACCATCAAGATCGTTATCCTGGGTTTGGTGGCGTTTATCGTCGGCACCATAGCAGGCGTAGTGTTCGGCAAGCTGATGTGTAAGATGACCGGGGGCAAGATCAATCCGCTGATCGGTTCCGCGGGCGTGTCCGCAGTGCCCATGGCGGCCCGTGTCTCCCAGAAGGTGGGTGCGGAGTCTGATCCCACCAACTTCCTGCTGATGCACGCGATGGGACCTAATGTGGCGGGCGTTATCGGGACGGCGGTTGCAGCGGGAACCTTTATGGCAATCTTTGGGGTATTTTGATTGTCGAAAATAAGTTTGGTTTGTTGGGATGGAAACGGATAAAACAATTTAACAATTGCCCGAATAAAATGTGAATTAGGAGGAATTTCGTAAATGGCAGAACAAGCTAAGAAACCGATTAAAATTACGGAAACGGTATTGCGTGACGCACATCAGTCTTTGATCGCGACCAGAATGCCTACCAGCCTGATGCTTCCCATTGTGGAGAAGATGGATAAGGTGGGGTATCATTCCGTGGAGTGCTGGGGCGGTGCTACATTTGACGCATCCCTGCGTTTCCTGAAGGAAGATCCTTGGGACAGACTGAGAAAGCTGCGCGACGGTTTTAAGAATACAAAGCTGCAGATGCTGTTCAGAGGACAGAATATTCTGGGTTACAGACCCTATGCGGATGACGTGGTGGACGCGTTTGTTGAGAAGTCTATTGCAAATGGTATTGACATCATTCGTATTTTTGACTGTTTGAATTATATGCCCAATCTGCAGGAGGCGGTAAACGCCACCAACAAGATTAAGAGCCGTGAGGGGCGCGGGCATGCGCAGGTTGCCCTGTCCTACACTCTGGGCGATGCTTACACGCTGGAATATTGGGCGGATATGGCAAAGAAGATTGAGGAGATGGGTGCAGATTCCATCTGTATCAAGGATATGGCGGGGCTTTTGGTTCCTTACAGGGCGACAGAGTTGATCTCGGCCATGAAGGAGAATACAAAGCTTCCCATCCAGCTGCATACGCATTATACCTCCGGTGTCGCTTCCATGACTTATCTGAAGGCGGTTGAGGCCGGTGTGGACGTGATCGATACGGCGATGAGTCCCTTTGCCATGGGTACTTCCCAGCCTGCTACCGAGGTTATGGTGGAGACCTTCCGTGGTACGCCTTACGATACAGGATTTGATCAGGATCTTTTGGCGGAGATTGCGGATTACTTTGCTCCTTATAGAGAGGAGTGCTTAAAGAGCGGACTTCTCAGCCCGAAGGTGTTGGGTGTGAATATTAAGACATTGCTTTATCAGGTGCCCGGCGGTATGCTTTCCAACATGGTGAGCCAGCTCAAGGAGCAGAACGCTGAGGATAAGTATCGCGAGGTGCTGGAGGAGATTCCCAGGGTTCGTAAGGATCTGGGCGAGCCGCCCTTGGTTACTCCTTCCTCTCAGATTGTGGGTACTCAGGCAGTATTCAATGTGTTGATGGGCGAGAGATACAAGATGGCAACCAAGGAGACCAAGGCGGTGCTGCGCGGCGAGTATGGCCAGACAGTAAAGCCTATGAATCAGGAGGTTATCGACAAGGTAATCCCTGGGGAGAAGAGACTCACCGGACGTTTTGCGGATCAGATTGAGAACGAGATGGATAAGCTGGAGAGCGAGATGAAGGAATGGAAGCAGCAGGATGAGGATGTGTTGTCCTATGCGCTGTTCCCTCAGGTTGCAACAGACTTCTTCAAGTATCGTCAGGCGCAGCAGGAGAAGGTGGATATGACCCAGGCAGATACCAAGAACGGGGCATACCCTGTATAAGGTTCATGGTACAATATGACCATATTCATGGCAGGAAACGGCCGAATGGCCATAATATACCGTGATTGCGCAGCAATCATGGTAAAATACAGATGTCCATGAAATATATGCACAGGAACACAGATACTGGTTCCTGTGCATTTTATTTCTTCTCTCTTATCCCTAATTCGTTGTGTTTTGTCGTGTCAAGCCACTAGATGTAGTATTTGACAATAGTCTTTTTTCACTGTAAAATAACAAGTGTTCTTTGCTTTAATTGATAAATTATGCCCCAAGAGGGATGAGAGACAGGAAGAGGAAATATGGCTCGTAAAGAATCCATTACCATTCAAATGATTTTAGATACCGCTTTTGAGATGACTAGGGAAGAGGGCTTTGCCAGTGTGACCGCCAGGAAGGTTGCGGCGAAGGCCGGTTGTTCCACACAGCCCATCTTTCGGGTTTATAAGAATATGGAAGAGCTCTGGGAGGCGGTTTATGAGCGGGCAGTGGGTTATTTTCAGGATTATTATAGTCTCTATCCCAGAGTGGGAAAGACTCCCTTTTCCAATTTAGGAATGGCTTATATTGCGTTTGCGAGGGAGGAGAGCCATCTGTTTGAACTGCTTTTCCTGACGGCGGGAACGGGCCCGGAGGGGAGCACGGTAAAGAAAAAGAGTATGTACGAGATTATAAACGGACCGGAGGGGAACGTGGGTCACGAGATTAATCTGGCAAAGGAAGCCGGATGTTCCTCACCTGGGGATCTTTTCATGAAAATGTGGCTTTTTATTCATGGGGCGGCTTGTATGAGCCTCACTGGGGATTATGATTTATCGGATCAAGAGACAATGGCTCTTTTGGAAGGTTCCTACAGCGAGTTTGCCAAGGCATGACAGTTGAGGTGAGTATGAGCCAACAATATGATGTATTGAATAGAATCAATGAAAAATACGATAAGATGAGCAAAAGCCATAAGGCAATCGCCAATTTTATCTTACAGCATTACGACCAGGCGGTGTTTATGACAGCCGCGAGGCTGGGAGCGGCCTTGGGCATCAGTGAGTCCACGGTGGTGCGGTTTGCGGCGGGGATTGGCTATGAAGGCTATCCGGAGCTGCAGAAGGCGTTAGAGGAATGCGTGAAGGGGAAGCTGAGCAGTGTTCAGCGCATGGATGCCAAGTATGGCAAGAGTACCCAGTCAGAGATTTTGGCTTCTGTGATGAATGCGGATATGGAAAAGCTCCAGCACACCATAGACAATTTGGACGCCGCCGCCTTTGAGAGCGCTGTCACCACGATTTTGGAGGCACAGACCGTGTACGTCATGGGACTGCGCAGCAACGAGCCCTTGGCGGGGTTCCTGCAATTTTACCTGAATATGATCCGGGGGAATGTGGTGCTCCTGAATACGACCAGTGTCAGCGAAACATTTGAGCAAATGATACATATCAGTGAGAAGGACTGTTTCATTGGAATCAGTTTTCCCAGATATTCCATGAGAACATTGAAGGCGATGGAATTTGCGAACGACAGGAATGCCAAGGTCATCGCCCTCACGGACAGCATCCATTCTCCCATGAATCTGTATTCCTCCTGTAACCTGTTGGCAAGGAGCGATATGGTGTCCATTGTGGATTCCCTTGTGGCTCCCTTGAGCGTCATCAATGCGTTGGTGGTGGCAATCTGTCTCAAGCGCCCTCAGGAGGTAAAGCGCAATCTGGAAATGTTGGAGGAGACCTGGAACAATTATCAGGTATATCTGAATGACGAGATTAACTTCATAGATGATGAACCTATGTTGAATTATTCACTGAGACGGGAAGATTAGAAATGAGCGAAATCATTGTAGTTGGCGGTGGTGCAGCGGGAATGATGGCGGCGTATGCCGCATCAGGACGCGGGCACCACGTTGTTTTAATAGAGAAAAATGAAAAGCTGGGCAAGAAACTCTTTATCACAGGAAAGGGACGCTGTAATGTGACCAATGCGGCGGATATGGAGACGTTATTTGCCAATGTCTGCACCAATGAGAAGTTTCTTTACAGTGCCTTCTATGGCTTTGACAATCGGGCGGTGATGGAGTTGTTGGAACAGGCGGGCTGTCCGTTAAAAACAGAGCGGGGGGAGCGGGTGTTTCCCGTGTCAGACCATTCCTCGGATGTGATCGCTGCCTTCGGGAGGCTGCTTAGGAAGGGTGGCGTAGAGGTGCGGCTGAACACGGAGGTGCAGGAGATTTTGTGGGAAGAGGCAGGCGGCGGGGAGGCTCAATCCCTGGGGCGTGTGCGCGGGGTAAGACTGCGGAGCGGGAAGGAACTATGTGGGGATGCCGTGATTGTCTGTACGGGCGGGCTGTCCTATCCACTGACGGGTTCAACGGGGGATGGTCTGAGATTTGCTGAAGAGACAGGGCATAAGGTGACGGAATGTCGTCCCTCTCTGGTGCCCCTTCGGACGGCGGAGGAGTGGTGCAGGGATTTGATGGGTTTGTCGCTTAGAAACGTGGGACTTCGCATGGTCTGCGGCAAGAAGGAGCTGTATCGGGAGCAGGGGGAGATGCTGTTTACCCATTTCGGGGTCAGTGGACCCTTGGTGCTGACGGCGAGCTGCTATTACGGGAAGGCTGTGCGGCTGGCACAGAAAGCGAAGGAGGACGCGGGGGCTGTAAAGCTCTACATTGATCTGAAACCAGCGTTGGATATGGAGCAGCTGGACAGGAGGCTTTTGCGGGACTTCGAGGAGCAGAAGAACAAGCAGTTCAAGAACGCTTTGGGGGGATTATTCCCATCGAAACTGATTCCTGTGATGGTGATGCTCTCGGGAATTGATGGGGAAAAGAAAGTAAACGAGATTACCAGGCAGGAGCGGCAGGAGTTCGCCAAGCTGATCAAGGCACTGCCCCTGAACGTGACAGGGACGGGGGCCTATGAGGAGGCAATCATCACTCAAGGGGGTGTGTCTGTGAAGGAGGTGAATCCCTCCACCATGGAGTCTAAGAGGGTGAGCGGACTGTATTTTGCGGGGGAGGTTTTGGATTTAGACGCCCACACAGGGGGATTTAACCTGCAGATTGCGTGGTCAACCGGACATTTGGCGGGGGAGCGCGCGGGTGATTAATTTTCACACCTGAGCCATGAAACGGAGCATTCTCATAGTTGGCAAAGTTCGGTGACTTGTGTTATAATAAGCACATATTTGAGGCAGGAAATGACCATCAGATGTGGGCATAGAATCAGGAGGAAAATCATGAGTTACAATATAGCGGTCGACGGGCCCGCAGGTGCGGGCAAAAGCACTATTGCGAGGGCGGTGGCAAAGAAATTACAGATCATCTATGTGGATACGGGGGCGATGTATCGCGCCATGGCGCTCTTTATGCTAAGGCAGGGGGTGAATCCTGCGGACGGGACGGCTGTCAGCGAAAAATGCAGGGATGCGGACATCACGATTGCCTACGAGGGTGAGGAACAGGTGGTCTACTTAAATGGGGAGAATGTCAATCCTTACCTGCGCACCGAGGAGGTGGGCAATATGGCGTCGTCTGTCAGTGTACAGCCCGCGGTGCGGGAGAAACTTGTGGAGCTGCAGCGGGTTTTGGCGGCGAAAGAGGACTGTATTATGGATGGGCGGGATATCGGTACATGCGTACTGCCGGATGCTCAGGTAAAAATCTATCTTACCGCCAGCAGCGAAGTGCGGGCAAAGCGGCGTTATGACGAGTTGGCGGCAAAGGGACAGGAATGCGATTTAGAGAAGATCAAGGCGGATATTGAGGACAGGGATGACCGGGACATGCATAGAGAGCATTCTCCTTTGAGACAGGCGGCGGATGCTGTGTTGGTTGACAGCTCCGATATGACAGTAGACGAGGTAATCAATCGCATTTTGGAACTTTGTAGGAGATGAGTATGGAAGTAAGGCTGGCTGAGTGCGCGGGTTTCTGTTTTGGAGTGAAACGTGCCCTTGAGATGGTGTATGAGCAGTTGAAAACAGGGAAAACTATATATACTTATGGGCCGATTGTCCACAATGAGGAGGTTGTGCGGGAGTTGGAGCGGCAGGGCGTCAGGGTAGTCGATGGAGAGGAAGAGCTTCAGGGGCTGCAAGGCGGGTCTTTTGGGGAAACGGATACAGGCGAAACGAAGGTGCCAGACACCGCTTGCGGGGACAAGCCATGCGCGATCATCATCCGTGCCCACGGTGTGCCGCGGGAGACACAAAGGGTTATGGAGCAATGTGGTTTTGAGTGTATTGACGCGACTTGTCCTTTTGTAAAGCATATTCACAAAATTGTGGAGAAGGCAGGGCAGGAGGGATTCCATGTGGTCATCGCCGGAGATCCTGACCACCCCGAGGTGAAGGGTATTATGGGGTGGTGTGGCGGACCCGTGACTGTGCTCCAGACAGAGGAAGAGGCGGAGAAGTTTCGGCCCATGGAAGGACGAAAGGTCTGTCTCGTCGCCCAAACGACATTTAATTACAATAAATTTCATTCTATAGTTGAAATATTTCAAAAAAAAGGTTACAATGATAGTGTCGTGGATACTATCTGCAATGCGACAGAGGAGCGACAGCGGTCCGCGCAGGCTTTGGCGGCTGAGGCGGATGTGATGATCGTGATAGGCGGAAAGAACAGCTCCAATTCGAGGAAGCTGTACGAAATCTGCAGCAGGGAGTGTGCACACACTTATTTTATACAGACACTGGATGACTTGCATTTAGAACTACCTAAAGCTGTTCGCCTGGTGGGCATTACCGCGGGGGCTTCCACCCC
>CAMWLG010000012.1 GCA_947175035.1 uncultured Lachnospiraceae bacterium
GTAGAGCACCTGACTCTTAATCAGGGTGTCCAGGGTTCGAGCCCCTGAAGACGCATTGGAGGACTGGTTCTTGAGACGTATGGGCTCGGGGGTCGGTTCTTTTTTTATTCCCCGGGACTGCCTGGGATCAGTAGCCCCGGGTAAAAAAGATGGGATCGAGCTGATAAACGTCAACACCCAGCATCTTGCACTTTGCGGCAAGCTGGCTGTATACCTTAGTCACGTTATAGTCGGTATGGCCCAGGAACACGCGCAGGAATTCCAGGTTGCCGCCGCCGATCAGGTAAGATGTCGCGAAAGTGTGTCGGAGCAGATGGGCATGGACACGCTGCACACCGCTTTCTGCTTTCAGGTTCTGGAACATCTGCTTGACGGTGTTGTCCGTGATCGGCGTGCCGGAACGGAGGGAGCGGAACAGGAAACCGGACGCATGACCGTTCTGTCGCAGGTAGACGTTGACGGCGTCCAGCAGGAAATCCGGAACCAGCACGATACGGCTTTTCATTCCCTTGGAGATTTCCACACTTAAAAGGTTACGTTTGGAATCCAAATGCTCCACCTTCAGGGCGGTCACCTCTTCCCGGCGCAGACCGCAATCCAGCATCAGGTGAAAAATGCAGTAATTCCGGATGCCCTTTATGGTCTGCACATCAAAAACCGAGTCAATGGCTGCCACCTCATCCGTGTAAAGCGGCATCTTGGGTATGGCGTCATCCCTTGGAAGCTTCACCTTCTTGAGATAATCCCTGCAGTAATCCTCCTCATAACACCAGCGCAGGAACACCTTGATCGTCCTGCAGTAGCTCCTGACGGTGGAGTTTTTGACCCTGCCGCGCTGGAAAAGGATGAATCCTGAATAAATGTTGTCCTCCTGCGGCAGACTCCCGAACTCCAAAAGCGTCATGGGCTGCCTGTAGCGCATTTCCAGATACTGATAGAACACCTGAAGATGACAGGCATAGGAGCGCAGGGTTTTAACGGAACAGTAGACGGCCCGATCCTCCATGAAAAGCTTATCCGCTTGGGCTATCGTCATTGTAATATAATTTCCCCCCTTGCGCTTTGATGTTATTTAGAGTATTATGGTCGTACAGGGTACCGTTTTCGACATCCAACACTTGGAAACGGGCATGCTCTAATTCTTCATAAGTCTCGGCCAGCTCATCCTGATTGAACTGCCGGGACTTTTTAATCTTGTAAGCCATTGCCTTCACCATGTCGTTATCGTTCATCTGCATCAGCGCGTCCATGCAGTCCTGCATGGGATTCTGCTCGTTCAGGCCGTTCTGGTAGATGGAAAGCGTGACGGCGGAATCAATCACCCGCTTTTTCATGCTCTCCACGTTCAGTTTCCGGTTATAATTCCGCACCAGCTTCACCGCTTCTGGCGTCATCCTCATGTCAAGGCAGCGTGTCCGCCGCAGAGCTTCCCAGAAGCCGCAGTAGGGTCGTCTGTACTTCTTCACGTCTCCCGTTTTCTCCACCATCTTGAAGACCCGCTCCGTCAGGTAATCCGTAATAAGCTTCCTGTTGTCCAGGTAATCATAGACCCGCTTGCACTCCCCTTTGTTGCTGTTGTCCTTGAACGGGACAAGGTCGTAAGACTTGGAATGGCGTCTCATGGTCTGGTATTCCACGTTGACGACATAGTTCAGCTTCGGGGTGAGCTCGTCCGCCAGCCTGATCAGGTAATCCTCCTCGATGGTGTCGGTGCCTTCCAGGAGCCTGCGAACCTTGCGCAGCGTGACGGGATCCGTGCCATGTTCCAGGTAAAACTCCAGACGGGCGTAATACCTGTAAAACCAGTTGCGCTTCTCAAAGCAGCGTTCATACACCCACTTGTCATACCGGCTGATCAACCCGTTCATCTGCCAGACAAGGAAGAACCACGGCTTGTAATTCTGTTCTATCACCTCCCTGGTCTTCTGGTAAATACGGACGAATATTTTGTCGGAACGCTTGCCAAGTGCCACGTAATCAATCTCGTAATCGTCCGTGCCCACTTTGTTGGTCACATAGGTAGCGTTCTTGAATCGGTCCACGCGCATTTTGTAAAAACTATCGGGCGAGAAAAACTTCTCGGGATCCTTCAGGTAATTGGAGTGCCAGCAGTAATCCACGCGGTTCTCCTGGACGAAGTCGATCTCGAGCCCGAAATAAGAGGCGATCTGCTTCACGTACCCGTAACTGTTCTCGAAGGCGTCACGGGGGCCCATCGTCCAAAGCATATAGGAGCGCAGCTGCACGATACACTCGCAGGTGACGCTCTCCCCACCGTCGGCTGCTTTCGGAACCACCGGGGCAAAGAAGATGTCAAAATACTCCGGGTAACTCAGGCATGCAGTATAGAACCGGGAGAACGTCACAGGACGCAATACCAGGTATTTCCCAAGTTCCGGTAAATACACGTCAGCGGCATCGGTGTCGTTATCCGCCAGGGAGTCATATTTGAGCTTGAAATAGCGTCGCAGGCGCTGGACACGCTTGTCGTCCGTCTTGAGGCGAAAATCGTTCCTGAACTTCACAGAATAGTAAAAGGTGTCTATGTTGTGCAGGAAAGCGTTGTCACGGCAGGAAAACCAGTGCTTCTGATCTTCCGGGGACATTTCCATGCTCACTTTATTGTTTAAAACGCGTTTATCCAGCATTTCAGGTACCTTCCTGTAATGGATTTTGTCACATGCTTAATAAGACAGCAGACAATTATGTAATACAAATTTGCCCGTTTTCGGAATTTCCCCAAAAGGGCTGCTGGGGAAATTTCAAAATCACCGTTTTCCCCAGTATTCACAAGGCTTTTTGCTTGTAATACAATGGTTTTTGAGACCACGTATTACAGGACGTGGCGAGGGGAAAATGACGCCCGCGGGGCCCCTCCGGCGAGCCGGAGGGACACGACCGCGGGCGTCATTTTTTCACTTTCTCCGGAGCTGTTTCCCCGTCCTTTAACATGGGGTTATCGTGAAAACCGGAATCGGACAGGTTGTCAACGACGGCCCATGTGTCATAAGCTTCCCTCAAGCGGGGGGAATGGACGAAAAAATACATACCGAGGTATTTCATCTGTTTCACGTCCCCGTCGTTGTCACAGATTGGCTCGCGCCTGACAACGACAGTTACGACGCCCGCCAGGGTAACACACTGCCGCACTTCCGTACATTGGGAGCGGATCGCCTTGGCAAGCAGATGGAAGCTTTGCGCCGTCGAGAGGATGATCCTGCGGTTCTTCCTGTTCTGTGTGATCACGGAAAGCATCTTTGGCGGGAAATTCTTGGACTGATTCGAGGAGAACCAGTTCTGCAGCTCGTCCATGATAACGATGATACCCTTCTGCTTGTTCGTGAAGTCCACCAGCTGCCTCCAATGCACGAGCGGGACGTCCTGGTATATGAAGTCGGTGTTCGAGATGCATTTCGCCAAAGGGTACATGTCATGGAGATCAATGGCATACTGGATCATGGCGCTGGATTTCCCCGCACCCTGTCTCCCGGTGAACACGATCAGTCCCTGGGGGCGAAAAAAATCGGGCGGTCTGTTGTAAAGATCTGCAACATACTGTCTCGGGGCATCCACGAACAGGCGCATTAAGACGCTCCGTTTCGGCAGGGGGCGGACACTGCCGCGCTTTACCCTGTCCCCTTTGAGATAGCGCAGGAAATACCAGAACAGGCAGTCCGCGTAGAAAAAGGCAAAGACGGCAGCCATGGCGATCAGGGGGTATTTCAAAAAGCTGAAAAGGATCCCGAACATGTTTAAAACGACATCAATCATATGTAAACCTCCATGCAAGTTATAGAAAGAATGGCAGGGTTAAAGCGTAAAGGGGGTAAGACGGATTCCTCCTACCCCCAGAAGTCACTTTGCAAGAGTCGGCACGTTTAAGGCCATGCTACGCATGTAAACGTACCTCTGCACTGAGGGGATAACCGTCATCCACCCCCCGGCATAAGCGACCAGATGGTGCGGACAATGACGACACCGACGCGCCATGTCTGCAGCACCACAATGATGCCAAAGATCGGCGAGATCTGCCGCATCGGGAAAAAGTACATGACACCCGCGAGGATGTCAAAAAAAGTGTTCATGACGTTGATGGGCACCTCGAGATTCACATCAGGCAGCAGCCTGAAAGCGAACTCCGCGACATTGAACAGCATCAGAATAATACCCGTGAGAATCATGTTATTCCCCCTTTCCCGTCACGTCCTTACCTGGGCCGTCAATCTTGGAAGCTGTCATGTCTGTGACCATATCGGTGACCATGGCGCCACCATGAATGATCTCGGGCAGCCGCTTATAAATACGCCACAGGAAGCCGACCCATATCATGCTGGCGACAATCGTGTCCACATAAGGCTTGTACCGCGCATACCAGGCAAAGTCTATGGTCACGACAGCGCTGCCGTAGGAAAAGGCGCCTTCGGTGTTGGAGAAATCCACGCGGATGGAAGGCGGGGCGGCTCCGGCGGAGGAGGTGAAGAGGTTGAAGAGCTTGTCGGCAAACCCGAACACCAGCTCCGCCCACTGGAACTCTTCCATCAGCTCCTTCATACGCCCGCTGATCATGTCCGCGTCGGGAATCATGACGACCTCGAACCCTTTCCAGAAAAAATCATTGAAGACAGTACGGAAGCCATTCCAGAAAGTATCGTTGAAGACGGTATGGAACCCTTTCCAGAAAGAATCGTTCAAAAATTTGGCAAGGTTCAGGGGGTTTGAGTAGTAAGCGATGCGCTCCACCAGTTGGAAAAGCCCCGTGCGGTTATTGCTGCCGAAAAGGATCTCGCGGATGTTGTAGATGCTTTTGAGTATGGCATTCACGAACCTGACGCCAGCGTTTAGCAGCAGATCTACAAAGTCAATACCCGTGTCGAACTCCCCCAGGAAGAAATCCTCCTCGAAGATCTCAGGCGGGGCGACGACAGGGAGATACCCGACGGCGCCATCGTAGGAGACAAAGTTGCCGTCCCGATCAAAATAAGCCATGCTGTCCACGCACTTGAGGAGACGGGACTTGCCCAGCGGATCCACGGCGTAATGGTAGGGAGTGAACCTGACATACTCGATATACTTGCCCTCGCCCACCGTGTTATTGCGGAACATGACAAAACGGTTGTCGGACACCATGGGCTGGCTGTAGGGGCCGAGGTCAAAGAGGGATTTTTCTTCCAGGTGCTCGCCCGTGTTCAGGGAAGCAACGCCGAAGAAAACGTCCACGAAGTCCTCGGGATCAACCTCCTCCACCAGCGGCTTGCCGCCCACGAACGAGGCGAGGCCGTCCCAGGAGAAGGAGAGGGCAGAATCGCACTGAAAGCCGTAAAAGCCGAGGACGCTGTCCACCGCGGTATCCCGGACGTCCTGCTTCTCTCCTTCGCTGATCATGCCGGAGGTGTCACCAGTAGCCAGGTAATTCTTCAGGGCGCTCTCGCTCTCGAAGAAGGGGCAGCTCACATAAACGTCGGCGTCGGAAAATATACCGGTCACGCCCGAAATAAGCCCCCTGCCTGACACGTACTCGTTGATGTAATTACAGTCCGAAATTATATTATTTTTGTCATGGTTCTGATAAACCCTGTATATTGCACGGTTAATAACGACTTCGGAATTCGACGCGTAAAGCCATGACCATCCCCCCTTGTCGTTTACCATGTAAAAATAAACAGCGAAATTATTACCGTCTGACCTCTTGTACGCAAACACGGGGTAGGGCGTTGTGTAATCGTAGTCATAATACCTGAGATACATCCCGGTAGTAGGGCTATTCCCTTCCCATGCGGTGATAGCGAAATGATATGTCCCCTTCGTGATCACTGGCGGCTCTGCGGCACGGACACCAAAGTTACACAACATGATCCCCAAGGCTACCAGGAACGGGAGCGCAAAGGCGAGCAGCCTTCCCCTTTTCTTTAACCAAACCATTTCCGCACCACCTCCCTCACAAGCTTGTACCCGCAGAACGTCAACAATGACGCGAGAATCCCGCCAAGCCCGAGCTTAGCCCCGGGTCTTGTAATAAAATGTATCAGTCTCTTTACCATTCAATCATCCCTCCATTTGTCTTGAAATCGCAAAAAAAGGCGGGGACCAGAACAAAAGGCCCCCGCCCGACACATCCTGAAAGCCAGGGCTTAGGCAGCATGCAGGATACTCTGCATAAAAGATATACCTTTACGCAACCCGATAAACGTGACCATGACGGGAATGCAGACGGGCAGAAGCCCAATCACCTCGTCCATGACGCCGTTCATCATTTCAGCAGTCACGACCTTTGCTAAAACGGAACCACCGGTCGTTTCCCCCGCAAAAACCGAAGCCTGACTCAAGACGTTAAAAACTGTTTGCGGCATAATTTACTCCTTTCCGACTCGCGAGCGGCGTGCCCCGGACACGGTCTGTTTATTGGGTTAGCTTACCGGGAAGAACATCCCGAAAAACTTGTATATATATCTCAGCACACCCACAACGAGAAAAATGAGGAGAATGCTGATACACGCTTCATTCTGCAGCTCCTGGCGTTTCATGCTCTCCAGCATAAGAACCTGGTTGGCGGAAACGTCGGAAAGCTGCCATGATAATTCCTCGAACACAACGGGATCGTAGCCATCCGTGAACACGACACTGGCGGGATTGATGCGGACATCGCCCTGGGAGACTGTCCCAGAGTTTCCAGCAGCGTCACCCTTGGAGACCGTTTCGAAACCTTCGGCGGCGTCACCTTTGGAGACCGTTCCAGAACTTTCGCTGGCGTCACCCTTGGAAACCGTCACGGGGCTTCCGGCAGCGTCACCCTTGGAGACTGTTCCGGAACCTGTACCAGCCGCAGGAGCCGCGGCACCTGAAACGGTGTCAGATTGTTCTGGGGATACCCCGACGGACGGGGTGCTTTCAGGTATCGCGCTTTCCGACCCGCCGGGGACGCTGCTTTCCGATTCGTCAACCGGTTCGCTGTCTTCGATTTCCGTTGTTTCAATCAGGGCTTCCTTATCGTTCATCTATGCACCTACTTGGATGACTTTCCAGCTTGTTTGTCTGCCTTGGCGGTGTCCGTCTTGGTTTCAGGGACGTCGCTTGCTCGGTCAACCGCACCAGTGTTTTCCGCGGGGATGCCGGGAGAGGGCTGTCCCGCGGGGATCCCGTCAGGGGATTCCACGGGTACCATCTTGTAAGAAACAGGCCGCATCTCCGGAGGCACCATTCCGGGAACAGTGAACCCCGGGTTTATATGGGACGCTATGCAGACGTTGGAAACATAGGCAATATTCCTGAGCCGCATGACGGGCTTGCCGTCCCCGCCCGTCGTGATCTCAAAGTCACCATCGTAAAGTGCGGGGGCAACAGGGATCTTTTCCCGCATCGCGGTATCAATGGAGCACTTCGCCACCTGAACGCCCACCGGCTTGCGGGGATCCCACTCAGACTGTTCCCAGAGCGCCTCGCCGCCTTCGCCCCAGAACAGGTACCTGACGGTGCAGCCGGTCACCTTGTCCTGGCGTTCGTTGAGCATGTCATAAGTTGACGCATACAATACCAAAATCCTCGCGTGACTGGTCATCACGCTTCCCTTAAACATCATTAAATCCATTTTCATTTTCCTCCTTTTCCTGTAGGAAGGGGTTGTCTTCTACCAACGCCCTTCGGTAAGCCATTTCCTCGCGGTAATCATTGTATAAGCTTGAAATCCATATGCTGTAGTCCTTTTTACTGGCGGTCATCCTCGCCACCTCGCGCAGTTTGTACACGGTCGTACAGTGTTGTTCCTGGAGCCATTCATCGAAAGACGGCTCAGCCTGGGAAGAGTCGATCAAGAATCCCTTCATAATACCCTCCCGCCCACAGCAGCGCGAAAGCGACGAAAAGCAACGCCCAGCCGCCAATGTTCAGGCCAACGTGCAGGTACTTGGCGGTTCGCAGCTGGTCGGCGGTGACGGTTTCTCCCTCTTTCGGAAAGGTCGCCCTTTTTTTGATCCAGTCGCCGACAAGGGTCATGACGAAGCCGCAAACCCCCATGAACAGGCAGACCGGCAGTATGTTGGCGTTAAAAATATTGATTAGTGTTTGTAACATGTGTGATATACCTCTTTCTATCGAGACCGCATGGGGGGACTCCGTGGGAGTCAAACCGGGATGTCCGGTTAAGTACGTCGGGAGCCGTCCGGGATGACTGACTATGAAGGCTTGGACAAGGACGGCGCCGACGATCCCAATGCGGAAACATTGGTTAGTTTATTCAGTTGTAGTTTTTCCGCAGGCAGGGTGTCCCTCCGGGGGCCCCGGTCTCGCCCGGGGAGGCGACCAGGGACCAGTCCCTGGACTCTTTAGCGGGCTCCGCCCGAACCTGCACCTGACGGTGAGTCGGGGGGAAAAGCTCCTTTGTAGCTTTTCCCCCTCTGGGGAGTGTCGGGTTCCCGAGGCCGTCAACGGGCTTTCGCGGCATATTCTCCGCGTGCCGGTCACAAAGGGCGCGCCCGCCACTTGTGCGATATTCCACGGTCCCATTGACTGCCGCAGGGGTTCCCGGCAAAAGGCGGGGGTTACACGAAACATTCCAGGAACAGCCGGAGATAGAATTTTGCTTCCTCGTTCAGATTCCGGTATATTTCCAAAACCCGCAATTCTTTCGGGGAGAGGATGTTGGCGTCCCGGGGAAGGTGCTCGTGTCCCGGTTCCTGCACCATGGCACTGCCTGCCTCTATCAGGCCGGCACAGGCGGCGCTGATTCTGGATGCCTGCATGATCCTGTCAGAGTAATGCTGCAGCTGATTCCTCCTGCTCTCCACCAGGGCGTCGTATTCCTCTATGATCTCTTTCCTGGTCTCGTCTCCGTCACGGTATTCTTCCAGGACGCGCACCAGCTTCTTGCTGAAGTCCCTGCCTTCCGCCTGTTCCACCATGGAAACGAGATCAGCGGGGAGGCGCACACTCTTGGAGACCAACTTGTCGTTCCGCGTCATGACTCGCCACCCAGGGGGTCATAATGGAGACTTTCAAGCAATTCACGGAACCCCAGACCGGGGTACTTGGCGCAGGTTTTGTCCAAAGCGGTGCACCCGTCAACGCCGTCATCCAGCAGCGTCTGGAAGAACACCAACGCGTCCCTCGCGTCAATGGCAGGGCAAACGTCGGAAAAAGCCTTCAGGCAGCACCTGTCAACCCTGTAAAAATCGTCCCTGTAAAAGCCATAGAGACAAAAAACATAAGATTTCGGAAAAAACTCGTCCGGATCAGGGTTGTGTCCCACCACCACCTCGAAGGAGTAAAAATCATGGTGCTCGACACCGGATAATAAAACACCAAGCCTTATTGGTTTCATACAATTTTCCTCTCTTTCTCTGTCAGGCTCCGACAAGGCGGCTACCGGACAGACTCTTTTCTTTTGCGCAAAATTGTGTTACAATTAGATATTACTACTTTAGACTGCTAAAGTATTTGTATTACAATTTGAGTATAGAGCATATTTGCTCCGATGTCAAGATGTTTCGGAGTATATTTGCGCTGGGTTCAGGAGAAAAAAATGACTATAGTTGACAGAATAAAACTAAAATGTAAAGAAAATGGCAGAAGTTTGAGCAGTGTAGAGGCAGAATGCGGACTTGGACATGCAACAATAAGACGCTGGAGCGAAAACTCACCAGCAATAGAAAAAGCTCAAGATGTAGCAAATTTACTCCAAGTATCCTTAGACTGGCTTGTAACTGGTAAGGAGTCGGGAGATCTAACAGAAGAGGAGCAGCGTCTGGTTGACACCTTCAGAGGATGCAGCTCCGCCGGGAAGCTCCTGATCCAAGAACACGCTGAATCGATCAGGAAGACTCTGCCGGCAGAACCGACAGACCAAAACGCGGGGGTATCAACTTCCGCGATTGGATAGACAAACACAAACGATAAGGAGGAAATCACATGCCACAAAAAACAAACGTATGCGGAGTAATATCCTTAACCTTTAGCATCCTATCTGTGTGCATCGCCTGTTGTTTTGGCGCAGGACTGATATTTGCAATACCAGCTTTTATCCTTGGAGTGATAGGTGTTACCAGAAAAAACATGCTAACAGGAACAGCGATAGCAGGCATAATACTAAGTATAATCGGATTTATATTATCAATCTTAACAATACTTCTATGGGGAATGGAAGGCGGCATAGCATATGGAATCCTTGAAGGATTATCACAATATGAATAACAAATTTGTATTACAAATTTTCTCTGCAGCACGCGGATCAGGAACGCAGCGTAAAAATTTGTATTACAAAATGGTTTACAAATCGGGGGAGCCGTGATATATTGTGTGTAGGCAAAGAAGTAATACCAGTACCAAATCACAAAGAACCCCTTGGAAGTGCCATTCCGAGGGGTTCATTTTTAGGCTGGCTGTGTTAACTATCGTCTCTATCCAGCCATTTGCATATGTAGTAGGCAACTACACCTGCTATGACAGAGACCAAAAAAGAAGTAATACCCATTGACCAAATCACCTCCTTCCTACTGGAGGGGACACAGCAGAGATATTATAGCATGATGCAACACCAAACGCTATAAAAACTTATTTGGATCCTACCGATCCCAATTTTCCCAGTATTCACAAGGCTTTTGGCGTGTGAATATGATCAATTTTGTATTCTGGACACCTATTCTCTTAATCAGGGTGTCCAGGGTTCGAGCCCCTGAAGACGCATTGGAGGACTGGTTCTTGAGACGTATGGGCTCGGGGGTCGGTTCTTTTTTTATCTCGGGCGGGGATTTTGGATGGTGGACAGAAATCTCGCTTTGGGGGGAGGAGAAGAAAATGAGTCCTATTTTTGATACACATGCCCATTATGATGATGATGCATTTGACGAGGACAGAGAGCAGCTTCTGAATCAGCTTCCCGCGGAGGGGATTGCCCGTGTGGTGAATGTGGGAGCCAGCTTGGATTCCTGCAGAAAGACGATGGAACTGACGGAAAAGTATGATTATATATACAGTGCGATCGGGGTGCATCCCAGCGAGACGGCAGAATTGAACGAGGAAAATTTTAAGTGGCTGCGGGAGGCCTGCGGGCATCCTAAGTGTGTGGCTGTGGGTGAGATTGGTTTGGATTATTATTGGGAGGAGCCGTCGCCTTCTGTTCAAAAGGAATGGTTTTTGCAACAGTTGGATTTGGCAAGAGAATTGTCTCTTCCGGTGGTGATCCATTCGAGGGATGCGGCGAAGGATACCATAGACCTGCTGAAAATGGCGAAGGCGGAGGAGATTGGTGGTGTGATTCATTGCTATTCCTACACTAAGGAGTCGGCTAAGATATTTTATAATATGGGATTTTATTTTGGGATTGGCGGTGTGCTCACTTTTAAAAATTCTAAGAAATTAAAGGAAGCTGTGAACGATATTCCCATGGAACGCATTGTGTTGGAGACGGACTGCCCTTATCTGGCGTCAGTGCCCTTTCGGGGGAAGCGCAACTGTTCCCTGTATATTCCGTATGTGATTGCGGCGCTGGCCGAGATAAAAGGAATCTCGGAGGATGAGGTGCGTAGGTTTGCTTGGGAGAATGCCCACAAGATGTATAGAATGGATAGTTATGGTATATACAAATATTCTGTGATATGATAAGCTTGTTTAAGATGGAGGGCAGCTGACGCCATCCAATATCAAAAATCAAAGCGAGGTGCCGATATGTTTGTGAAAAATGAAGATTGTAAAGTGACTTCCTGTGAACCTGGTGTGACCAGAAGGGTGATGTGTTATTCTGACCAGTTGATGATGTGCGAGATCAGTTTTGAGAAGGGCGCTGAGGGTAATATGCACAAGCATCCCCATGAGCAGATCACCTATATTGCCGAGGGAAGTTTTCTTTTTACCATTGATGGTGAGAGTCAGACGGTGAACAAGGGGGACAGCGTGTTCATGCCCTCCAACTCCATGCATGGCGTGAAATGTCTGGAGGCAGGGAAGCTGGTGGATGTATTTAACCCTAAGCGAGATGATTTCCTGAAATAAGATAAAATTCGGTTTATATTTGTTAGAAAAATGAGAAATCCCAGAGGTTTGGAGTATATAGCAATGTCTCCATATCTCTGGGATTTTGTGTTTCCCGATATAAATTTATCGAAAATCAATAAAAATATATTGACATTCAAATATCTGTATGTTATAGTCTCCATAACGAGCCATCCAGTATATGGGAAAGAAATTGGAGGATTTTGAGTGTGAAAGATGAGCAGATGAAGAAGCGATTGTTGACCAAATGGGTGAAGTATCTTCTGGATTTTATGTTTTATTGTGGCATTCTGGTGACCGTTACCCTGCCTTTCTCTTTGAAGGTTATTCAAAAGTATTATGAGCCGCTCATGGAGAATTACGAGGAATCTGTCATCATCTATTTTGTGCTGGGGGTGTCGGCATTGGTGCTGATCCGTGAACTGCGAAGGATTATGCGAACCGTGTTAAACGAGGACTGTTTTGTCATGGAAAACGTGGTTAGCCTGCGAAAGATGGGGAATTGGAGTTTCTTTATCGCGGGGATGTCGGTAGTGCGGAGCATTGTTTATCTGACTGTTGCAATGTTGGTGGTGATTCTGGTGTTTGTGATTGCGGGCTTGTTTTCCAAGGTGCTTGCCATGGTGTTTGAGGAGGCGGTGCACTACAAGGAGGAGAATGACCTGACCATTTGAGTAATGTATAGGACGCGATGGAAAGAGGATGACAAAATGGCAATCGTGGTAAATTTGGATGTAATGATGGCAAAGCGTAAGAAGGGACTCACAGAGTTGGCGGGCGAGGTGGATATTACGCTGGCGAATCTCTCTATTTTAAAAAATAATAAGGCGAGGGCGGTGCGTTTCTCCACGTTGGAATCTATCTGCAAAGCGCTGGACTGCCAGCCCGGTGACATCTTGGAATATGTGCCGGATGAGGAAACCTAAGGAAGATAGGAGGAGTTGTTATGGATAATCAATCAATATGGCGGGAGGAATCCCATTCAGGGAACATGAATGCGGCGGGTTCAAGCCCCCAAACTTCACAGTCGGGGCAATCACCGACAGTACAATCCGTACAGTCACCCACAGGGCAGCCACAGGCGGCACAGGCAGGGGCGGCACAGGCAGTACAGCCACAGCCAGGGTTAGCGCCCATGCCCTATGTCGTACAGTCGCCAGTCAAGCCGATGGATACGGAAGCGACAAAGCATATGAAAGATAATTTTGGTTTTTTTGGCCCCGTCACTTTTCTGTACGCATTGTTTTATGCCTTTTGTATGTTTAAGAACAGCTCGGGTATCACCTTCCCTTTTTTCATAGCCGCCAGCCTCTTGTATTTATACTTCTCTTTGTCAAAATTGGAGATTACATTGAAAAGAGGAAGCGCCTTCTATATGGCGGGAATGATGCTGCTGGCGGTTTCCACCTTTTGTACCGACGACGGAAGAATCATAGCGTTTAACAAGACAGGAATCTTTCTGTTGATGATGAGTTTGTTGTTAAAACAATTTTACGACACTTCCAATTGGAAGTTAGGTAAGTATCTGGGGAGTATTTTCATGTTGGTGTTTGCCAGCATTGGAGAGCTGGGACGTCCCTTTGCCGACGGCGCGAAATATTTTCAGGGCAGGAAGGGAAAGCAGAGTAAAACATTAGGGTATGCTGTGCTGGGTGCAGTGATTGCCATGCCCTTGCTGGCGGTCGTGATGGCGCTGTTGTCCAGTGCAGATGCCGTATTCCGACAGGTGACAGCTTCTATGCTGCAGGGAATCAACTTTGGCAATATCTTCAATGTGATGTTTCGCATCGGATTCCTGTTTTTCGCGTCCTATCTGCTGACGGCCTATCTGTGTAAGCATACTTTGAGCGAGCAGGTGAAGGATCACAAGAACGGGGAACCCGTGCTCGCCATCACCATCACAGGTCTGTTGTCCGCAATATATCTTCTGTTCTCCGGAATCCAGATCGTGTATCTGTTCCTGAGACAGATGGAGCTGCCTGAGGGTTATACTTATGCAGAATATGCCAGGGAGGGATTCTTCCAGCTGCTTGCAGTAAGTATTTTGAATCTGATCATTGTGTTACTGGTGATGAGTTACTTCCGTGAGAGCAAAGTATTGAAAATCATACTGACAATCATGTCACTTTGTACTTTTGTCATGATCGCGTCCAGTGTATTTCGGATGATTCTTTACATCCGCTTTTATTATATGACATTTTTGCGGATATTGGTGTTGTGGGGACTGGCGCTCTTGTTCTTATTATTTATTGGAGTGGTGGTGAGTATTTACTATGGCAGATTCCCACTGTTTGGGTACAGCACGGTGGTGGTGACGGTGTTGTACGTGGCATTGTCCTTTGCCCATCCGGACTATATCATTGCGTCGGTGAATGTGGCAAATGCACTTGGAAATGTGACAAAAGCGCAGACAGAGAACGGATTTTTCTTAGCAGAGGAGCCTTATAAGGACTTTGTGTATTTGAGCAGCTTGAGCGCAGACGCTGCTCCGGTCCTGATTCCCTATATGAAGGAGCTCGGGTACGAGATGGACTGGTTTTATATGGAGGACACACAGATAAGCAAGGAGCAGAAGGACAATTGGGATTATGGCGTGGCGGACAGGTCTTTGGCGCAGCTGATAAGCACGGGAAGCCTGCGCAGATCCCGTGTGATGGATTTTGGTTTTTACTATCTAAGGGATCTGCAGAAGGCTACCGAGGATTTTGGTATTCGCACTTACAATGTTTCCAGACATATGGCGCTGCGGGAAATTGCAGCGGCTGTAGAACGGGATTATGACACAACGGAATAATGGAATGATAGGCGGCAGCGCAGGTTATCGCCCTGATATCTGCCTGCCCCTGTATATCTTCTTTCCAATCAACACAAGTCCGACACCCACTGTCAGGTAAATAAACGGAAGTGCCTGCCATGCGGTCAGGTGCATTCCGAACAGGGGAAGGGTATAAGCATTGAAAATATGATAAACAGACAAAATATTGAAGGGAAGCCACAACCACAATTGGGAGAGTACTCGAAGCGATTCGGGGATGTTGGTGATCATGGCAAGGGTCAGCAGCGATCCCACGATGCTTAGGGTTGCAACATTACTGTGGGTCAATTCCGACAAAAACATGGTGAACACGGCGACGAGGATGACGGTTACTATCATGAGTCCATCCGCAATCAAAAGCGCCTGTCCACAGCTAAGCGCCCCAGCGCTAAAGCGGAATGCAAACTGTAACAGAGCGGAAGGATTCCCCTTGCCATATAAAATCATTACCGATATAAAGGAGAGAATCGCAAGCAGGAGGGAGGTGCCGCCGGCGAAGCTGATGCCTGCCAAAAGCTTTGCCCAATATAAGCCCTTTCTGCCGTTTACAGTACACAGATTTAACTGGTCAGTCCTGCGGCTGTATTCGTCGGAGAATACCCCCGCCAGACAGATTGCCTGCATCAACAAAGCAAAAAAACCGATTCCTTGAAAAATGGAATATAACTTAGAATAGGTATAGCATTCTTGATATACCATAGGAGTCTCTATTTTGGCACGCTGATTTCTCCAGAACTGCTTTTCGTCTTCCGTAAGCCGAAGCAGGCTCCAGTCTTCTTCAAAGAAATCCTTCTGCATCTGGTAAAATTCCTGCTCATCAGGTTCCCATTCATACATGATCTGTGAGGACTGCAGTATGGTGGTGAGACGGACAAAATTATAAATGTCACTGTAGGGGCGGGCAATCTGCTGATATTCTTCGGAGGAAATATAATGCCTGCCTGGGATATCGGGAATCTGTCGGTAAGCTGCGACCATCTTCTCCAACAGCGTTTGGTCAATGGCTCTGCCGTTCAGTTCTTTCATGTAAGTTATATCCGTCATCATGTAATGATAATTGTTGTCAATCCGCTCGCCGTCAATGTAAACATCTCCAATCAAATCCGCAAAGCAACTCATCAGGGTTGCCATGATACATAGAATCAGACAGACCCACACCATCTTTTTCTGGAACAGCTTCTTGCATTCATATCGATATAAGACACTAAATGTATTCATAATCTTCCCTTTCTCTCAACCTGCGAACTTTGGGCCGCAGTTTTCTTCCTCAAATTGGCGCAGATAGAATTCCTCTAAGTCCTCCTGCCCATCCCATTTTCCCTGATAAATCATCTGGCCGTCCTTCATCATCATTACATCATCTGCAATATGCTCGATATCTGACACAATGTGGGTGGACAAAAGCACGATACTGTCTTTTCCCAGCTCCTGAATCATGTCCCGAAACCGCACCCTCTCCTTGGGGTCAAGTCCCGCAGTGGGTTCGTCCAGCACAAGGAGCTTTGGGTCGTTTAACAATGCTTGGGCGATGCCGAGCCGTTGTTTCATGCCGCCGGAGTAGGTCTTGATTTTCTTTTTTGACACATCTGTCAGAGACACGAGCTGTAAAAGTTTGTCGGCTTTTCTTTTGGCAGCACCCTTCTCCAAACCCTTTAGCGCTGCCATATACAACAGGAAGTCCATCCCCGTAAATTCCGGATAATACCCAAAGTCTTGAGGCAGATACCCCAGGACCGCGCGGTATTTTTCCTCGCTCACGTCAGTGCCGTCATAGGTGATGGTGCCGCTGTCTGGTCTTAGAATCCCGCAGATCATCCGCATCAGGGTGGTCTTGCCTGCGCCGTTTGCCCCCAACAGACCGTGTACTCCTTTTTGCAGATGAAGAGATACTCTATCTGTAGCAATTTTGTTTTTGTATTGTTTTGATACTCTGTCAACAATCAATTCCATACGAATTCCTCCATTTGTTTTATGATTCGGACGCACTCTTTGGCGGCTCCTATTCCGGACAAAAGGGCGGCTCCCAGCCACCAGACAAAATATTCTCCCCCGTAAACTGCTATCGCAAAATTATGGAGCATCAGGACGCCCAGACAGACCATAACCGTGACACCTATACACAGATAAAAGACTTCCTCGGCATGGAATCTGCGGGATATCCACAGACAAAGAAACACCGTTATCAGATAGGGGCACAATAAATAGATACCTGTCCGTATGAGGGATATGTCCATAGATACGTTGCTGACTAGCGTAAAGCATAGGAACAAAAAGACATTCATAATTCCCAGAATGCCGAGTCTTGCCAGCACCACGCTTTTGAGTGAAAAGCGGGCGGACTGCTCAAATTCTGCCATGTTGTAGTATTCTGAGCGTCCGCTCTCCGTGATCATGGTCAGCGCCAAAAGGGGCATCATTGCAGAAAGCTCGTATAGTATTTTCCATCGGAAAAAGAATGTTCCGATCAAAGACAAGCAGAGCAAAATAATATCCAGTCCCCATACCCATTTGCGGATATAACGAATTTGGGACAAGATAAAAGCTGTAGTAGAGACAGGCTGAATTGGCGCATGTCGCAAGAATTCTTCCTTATGGAGAGGTTCTGGCGGGGCATAAGCCTCCTTGAACATTTTTTTCTTGTTCATTGGATGTCCTCCTTTTTCAAATTTTCTTCAAAATGAGCGGATGCTTGCCGCAGGCGGCGATAGACGGCAAATCGGGATATGCCCATCAGTGCGCCTATGACGGAGATGGGTACTTCATTTGCATATCGCAGCAGCAACAGCTCTCGTTCCTCCTGTGGCAATTGGGCAAGGGCAGCCTGTACAGCAATTCGCGTCAGCACCTTTTCCTCAGCGTCGTTTTGCGGCGTGTGTTCTGCTGCGGGAATCTGCTGGGCTGCCATTTCAGATGCAGCCGTGTCCGATGCTGCTTCAAGAGACGAAGATGGCTTTGCTCTTCGATAATGGTCTATGCACAGATTCCTTGCAATGGTATATAGATACTGCAGGGCTTGTCCGGATTCCTGATAACTTTCGCTCTCCCAGAATCTAAGAAAGGTCTCCTGCGTGATATCTTCTGCTGTCTCGCGGTGATTCGTCTTGAAATAGCAATAGCGGTATATTTTGTCATATTGTCCATCTAAATCTCTGATGCTCGTCATGAGATGTCCTTGAAGCCTCCTCTCATAATGTATAACGGTTCAGGGCAGGGGGATGTGCGGCAGGTGATAGATATTTTTAATATATTTTATCCATAAGTATGCAATCATGCAAATTTGTAAAAAACAAGATATAACATGGCGATATGAAAAAAACGCCAAGCACTGTTTTTATTGACAGGGAATGTGGGAGAGGGTAACATTTAAAGAAAAGCTGGATTGGAAAATTTATCCGGATTCCGGCGGGAGGAGCCTGTATGACCATCGACACATCTGTAATCAATGCACAGACCTTGTGGGAGGTGATTGAATCCAATCAGGGTAAGGTTTTCTATACCAAAAAGGGTTTGCCTTTTACCTATCATGTGAAAGGCGGGGAGCTTTTCACGGACAGGCGCGAGCGTTCCATCACCCTGAGCACCTTTGAGAGAGCGTATGAGAAATTGGTTGCGGACAGGGAGGGAGACAATCCACCCTGCAAAGTCACTGGCCCCAAGAGCCTGAATATGTACGGTGCACCTTATGTGTGGGCGGTGTTCATGGGGATAGGATTTATCAAGGAAGAGCAGATGGAGATGGATTTTGGGTGAAATTACCATTGATGGTCTTATGTATCTTCACTTTGAGGCGGAAGGTAAAGACGGAAGAAAATATGGAATATGTGTCAACGCAAATGAACTGGCGGAAGAACATGTCGCGCTTTTCCTGCTGCTTGTTGAAAGGGGAGCCTTTTTGTACCGATTTTAGACATATTTGTTTGTTCTTATCCGTAAATGGTGATATACTAATTATAAAAGAAGAGTATGTCTTAAAAAGGGGGTATCTAAAATGCCCGATTTTGATGGTAAATTAGATGATGTCATTGAACAGGACACGGAAAGAGATTCGTTTGAAATTTTTAAAAGCAATATATGTCACAGCGTAAAGGACATGGGCGAGCTTGATTTTATTCGTGAAATCTTATGTTCAGGAAAAGTGTTTGAATATTATAAAAAAGAATGGTATGCCGAGGCTCTTTATCTTCTTGCGATGGTGGATTATTTGAGTAGAAAAAATGAAATACCGCTTTACGGCGGTTATAATACGTTGCGTACACATAAGCTGCAAGAAGTAGTATATCCGGCGGGAGTGATTACGATGTATCTTCTTTCCAAAGATGAGACTATTCTGCAAAGGAGTTATGACAACGCTATTCCAGAATTTAAGAGATTCAATATTGTAGAAAATGAGGTAGAGAATATTGCCTGAAAACCAAGATTTGTATTTTACTTCTAAGAATTTGAAATCTTATTTGAAAGAGTTGGCGAAGGAATACCGCAGACTGAACGGCGATAAGATCCCTGCAGAAATCACTTTGGTAGGCGGAGCAGCGATTCTTGCAAACTACGGATTCAAAAAATAAGACATACGATATGGATGTTATTGTACAGGTGTCAAATGTAATGAAAGATGCAGCAACTCATGTGGGAGATAGGTTTGGGCTTCCTTACGGTTGATTCAATTCGGACTTCATGACAACATCATCCTTTTCTTCAAAGTTGGAAACGTATTCAAAACTGTATAAAACATTCTCTAATATCGTCCATTTCCGGTTTATAAATTCTTCAAATATTTAATTTGACTTTGGGATAGTATCTGTGTTATAGTGCAAGTGTATGGAGCGCGGATGTATCGGAGTCTTCCATGCAAATATTTGCGGCAACCCGGTTGCCTTTTATTGATTGAGTTAAAAGCTCAAATTTTATAAGTTGGTTACTATAAACCTGTGCGGTCGCACACCTAACTTGTGAAACGGTCAATAAGAGTAGTAAAAGTAAAATATTTGCTATATAGACTCTAAACCCCGATATCTGTTATCCATACGCAAGAAGATTATATGCTGGCAGTGTATCTTGACAGCAATGCAGGATAATGGATTATTATGAGCAAGTGATGATGGCGTCACTTGCTCTTTTTGCGCGAGCAATGAGGAACATCCACGCCGTGCTGCACGAGGTGAGGGGAGCCGCATATGGAATTTAGCTGCTCTGCAGCACGCACCCCGCGCGGCGAGTAGGGGAAGAAAACTTCCCTACGCGATTACGAGTGCGGAGCACAAGGTGGCATTGAGGAGAGATTTTATGAGTGAGAAGATTACCCTATACGGTTTTAACAATTTGACAAAGTCCTTAAGTTTTAATATATATGATGTCTGCTATGCCAAGTCCCAGCGGGAGCAGAAGGATTATATTGCCTATATTGACAAGCAGTATAATTCCGAGCGTCTCACGAAGATTCTCACCAATGTCACGGATATGATCGGCGCCAAGGTGTTGAATATTTCCAGCCAGGACTATGAGCCCCAAGGTTCTTCCGTGACGATTCTCATCGCGGAGGAGAGCATGATGCCCGTGGGGGATACCACGGTGGCGCATTTGGACAAGAGCCATATCACGGTGCACACCTACCCTGAGTATCATCCGGAGACGTATCTTGCGACTTTCCGGGTGGATATCGATGTGGCGACCTGTGGTGAGATTACGCCCCTGTCCACATTGGATTATCTGATCGGCTCCTTTGACTCGGATATCATCACCATGGATTACCGCGTCAGGGGATTTACCAGGGATATGGGGGGACAGAAGCTCTTTATGGATCATCCCATGACCTCTATCCAAAACTTTATCAATGAAGAGATCTTGCATCGCTATGACGCGGTGGATATCAATGTCTATGACGCCAATATTTTCCATACGAAAATGTTGATCAAGGAGATTGATTTACAGAATTATCTGTTTAACAGTGATGTCTACGAACTGCCGCCCAAGACCCGTCTGGAGATTACGGACAATCTTCGCAGGGAGATGATAGAAATCTTTAGCGGGCGGAATATCTATTGATGCTGAGAGCCATCATTTAGCATTAAGATTGCTTTTTGGTGCAATGTTACAGTGAGGATTGGACATGGGTAGATACAATCAGTCCAGGGCGCCCATCTATGAGGCGCTTCGGGAATTCAGGCAAAATAGAATCGTGCCCTTTGACGTGCCCGGACATAAGCGGGGCAGGGGGAATCCGGAGCTTGTAAGCCTTTTGGGGCAGCAATGTGTGGGGATTGACGTCAATTCCATGAAGCCCTTGGATAATCTATGCCATCCGGTCTCTGTGATTCGGGAGGCGGAGGAGTTGGCGGCGGAAGCCTTCGGGTCAGCTTATGCTTTTCTTATGGTGGGAGGAACCACTTCTTCCGTCCAGAGTATGGTGTTGTCTGTTTGCAAAAAGGGGGATAAGATCATTCTGCCCAGAAACGTGCATAGAAGTGTGATCAATGCGCTGGTGTTAAACGGCGCAATTCCTATTTATGTGAATCCGGATATGGACAGCAGGCTGGGGATTGCGTTGGGGATGAAGCTGTCTCAGGTAGAGCAGGCGATCCGTGAGAATCCCGACGCGGTAGCCGTGTTGGTGAACAATCCCACCTATTACGGAATCTGTTCCGATTTGCGCAGTATCGTGAAGCTTGCCCATGCCCACGGCATGAAAGTGCTGGCGGACGAGGCTCACGGGACACATTTTTATTTTGGGGCTGACATGCCCCTGTCAGCTATGGAGGCTGGGGCAGATATGGCAAGCGTCAGCATGCACAAGTCCGGCGGCAGTCTGACGCAAAGCTCTTTTCTGTTGATTGGTCCTCATATGAATCAAGGGTTTGTACGGCAGATTATCAATTTGACCCAGACTACCAGCGCATCCTATCTACTGCTTGCGAGTTTGGATATTTCCCGCCGCAATCTGGCGCTTCGGGGAGAGGAGGAATTTGCCAAGGTCACGGCTCTTGCGGAGTACGCCCGTCGGGAGATCAATGAGATAGAAGGGTATTATGCCTATACCTCCGAGCTGATCAATCATGACAGTATATTTGATTTTGACAGGACAAAGCTTACAGTAAACACTCTCGGTATCGGCTTGGCGGGCATCGAGGTCTATGACATTCTGAGGGATGAGTATGATATCCAGATGGAGCTGGGGGATATCGCCAACATTCTTGCTTATATATCCATTGGCGACAGGGAGCGTGAGATCGAGCGGCTGATTAGCGCGCTGGTGGAGATTCGGCGTATGTATCGGAAGGACAGCACGGGAATGTTTACCCAGGAGTACATTGAACCCAAGGTGGCGGTTTCCCCGCAGAGCGCCTTTTATGCAGAGAAGGAATCCCTGCCGATTATGGAGACCAAAGGGCGTATCTGCAGCGAGTTTGTCATGTGTTATCCGCCCGGAATCCCTATCTTGGCGCCGGGGGAGGAGATCACGGCGGAGATTTTGCAGTACATCGCATATGCTAAGGAGAAGGGCTGTTCCATGACCGGGCCGGAGGACGCGGGAATTGAGCGGCTGAATGTGTTAAAAGAAATGAGACTTTAGATGAGGTGATGACATGAACAGAATCCTAAAAGAAGTGAAAAATATCATTGATGAAAACATGGCATTATATTTACCACATGTGAATGCCAGTGATTTGGAAGATAATGGAGCCGTATTTTACATGAATGGGAAAAACGGCACAGAATTCGATTGGTATGTGAATGACCACATATCGAATTTTATGACGTTCTACGATGATGAAGACAATATGGGTGCTGCCAAGCTGATTCTTTATAATGACGGGGGGATAGAGCTATATCTCTATGATGAAAAAGGAAAGAAGCTGGCTCAAACAGTTCATACCCATATCGAAGTGGAAGAAACAGAGCTGCTTCAATTGGCTGTAATCTTAAGGACAGAAGCGGACGATTGTCTGATTTGGGATGCGAGCATTGAACGTATCAATTCGGATATTGAGATAAGCGCTGAGAACATGAATGCATTTATAGACCGCAAGGAATATCATGCGGCTATGAAAAACAGGATGATTATCCTCAATTTAAAGGCATGTGTTTCCAAGAAAGTCACGGAAGAGGGCTGGAAGGTCGGGTATATGGAACGCGGTAAGCCTCATGACAAGGCGGACAGCGGCTGGGTCTTCTTTGCGGGAGATGAGGATGAGGCGTATCTGTCAGACTATAAGAATCTGGAATTGGTCGATGTAGGATATGTATGGCAGCAATTTGACCATGATATTTTTCAATATATTGATATGCCCGTAGGGTCAAAACTGATTAGAATCTCTTCAAAAGAATTCGAGATAGATCACAATGATAAGGGTATTTATATGGAGAGGAGGGTGTAGGATATGGAATTGTGGTTTTCGGAACTTCACACGCCGAATGTGAAATTGTCCATTCGTGTGGACAAGCAGATCTACAGTGGGGAGAGCGAGTTTCAGCGGATTGACGTGTTCGAGTCCCCTGAGTTCGGACGTTTCCTGACACTGGACGGCTACATGATGCTGACGGAGAGGGATGAATTTATTTATCACGAGATGATTGTCCATGTGCCTATGGCGGTGCACCCGGATGTGAAGAAAGTATTGGTCATCGGTGCCGGGGATGGGGGTGCAGTGCGTGAGCTTGTCCGCTATGATACCATTGAGCATATTGATATGGTAGAGATTGATGAGCAGGTGGTACAGGTTTGCAAGGACTACCTTCCCCAGACGGCATGTTCCTTTGACGATCCCAGGGTGCATTTGTATTTTGAGGACGGTCTGAAATATGTCCGATCCAAAGAGAATGAATACGATTTGATCATTGTGGATTCCACGGATCCTTTTGGACCGGGGGAAGGACTTTTTACCAAGGAATTTTACGGCAATTGTTATAAGGCGTTGAAGGAGGATGGTATCATGGTCAACCAGCATGAGAGTCCCTTCTACGATGCAGATGTGCTGGCATGCAAGCGGGCGCACAAACGTATTGTGGAGAGCTTTCCCATCAGCAGGGTGTATCAGGTGCATATCCCCACATACCCTTCCGGGCATTGGCTCTTTGGCTTTGCCTCCAAGCAGTATCATCCGGTGGATGACCTGCGGGCGGAGGAATGGTTGGCAAAGGGGATTTGTACCAAGTATTATACTCCGAAGCTCCATGTGGGGGCGTTCTGCCTGCCGGCTTACGTGGAGGGGCTGTTAAAGAGCGTGGAGATTATCGACGGGAAAAAGGTGTGAGAAAGGGATGATTTTTAAAATGGGTAAAATCTTAATTATCGGCTGTGGTGGTGTGGCGCAGGTTGCCATTCAAAAATGTGCAAAATGTGCGGAGACTTTCACGGAAATTTGTATTGCCAGCCGCACCAAATCCAAATGTGACGCGTTGAAGGACAAGCTCTCAGGCACCACGAAGGCTGTGATTACCACGGAACAGGTGGATGCGGACAGCGTGGAGGAACTGACTGCCCTGATCAAGAAGGTGCAGCCCAAGGTGGTATTGAATCTGGCGCTGCCTTATCAGGATCTGACCATTATGGATGCATGTCTTGCTTGTGGGGTGGATTATATTGATACCGCCAATTACGAGGCGGAGGACACAGAGAACCCTGAGTGGCGCGCCATTTATGAGAAGCGCTGTGAGGAAAAAGGGTTCACGGCATATTTTGACTATTCCTGGCAGTGGGCTTATAAAGAGCGGTTCGAGCAGGCGGGTATCATGGCCCTTTTGGGAACGGGGTTTGACCCCGGTGTTACCAGTGTGTTTACCGCCTATGCGTTGAAGCATTACTTTGACGAGATTCATTATATTGACATTATGGACTGCAATGGCGGCGATCATGGTTATCCCTTTGCCACCAATTTTAATCCGGAGATCAATCTGCGGGAGGTGTCCGCCAATGGCTCCTATTGGGAGGATGGTCACTGGGTGGAGACGAAGCCCATGGAGATCAAGCGGGTATATCACTTTGACCAGGTGGGGGAGAAGGATATGTATCTGCTGCACCATGAAGAGATAGAGTCTCTTGCGAAGAACATCCCTGGTGTGAAGCGCATCCGTTTCTTCATGACTTTTGGACAGAGCTATCTGACCCATATGAAATGTCTGGAAAATGTGGGGATGCTGCGCACGGATCCAGTGATGTTCGAGGGGAGGGAAATCGTGCCGATTCAGTTCCTGAAAGCGCTCCTGCCTGACCCGGCGTCCCTGGGACCCCGCACGGTGGGTAAGACAAATATCGGATGTATTTTTACAGGTGTGAAGGACGGTAGGGAGAAGTCCGTCTATATCTATAATGTGTGTGATCATCAGGAGTGCTATCGGGAGTTGGGAAGTCAGGCAATCTCCTATACCACAGGTGTACCCGCCATGATTGGCGCCAAGCTGGTGATGGAGGGTGTCTGGAGGAAGCCCGGTGTGTTCAACGTGGAAGAATTTGATCCCGACCCCTATATGGAGGCATTGAATGAATATGGGCTTCCTTGGGTAGTGGAGGAGAATCCAGTGTTGGTTAAATAGTGATTACCCTGTCCGCCATCTGGATCGTGGACGGCCTGTGCGCAATCATCACAATGGTTCTCTTGCCTTGGATGTTTTTCAATGCCTGATTTACCTTGTATTCCGAATCGGAGTCCAGTGCGGAGGTCGCTTCATCTAACAAGATCACCGGGGCAGCGCTGATAATTGCTCTTGCTATGGCAATTCTTTGGCGCTGACCGCCGGACAAATTCACACCGCCTTCTTGTATCATCGTGTGATATCCATCCGCTGTTGCCATGATAAACTCGTGTGCATTGGCCATTTTTGCCGCGCGCTCCACTTCCTCATCCGTGGCATTTTCTTTTCCGTATCGAATATTTTCCTGTATCGTGGCATTGAATAGATAAGCATCCTGTGGCACGTATGCAATATCGCTGCGTACTTTGGACAAAGGGTTCTCTCGGATGTTTTTACCATTGACATAGATGTCTCCGGACTCCACAGGATACAGGCCTAATATCAGCTTGGAAAGCGTGGTTTTGCCACAGCCTGACGGGCCGGTGATGGCGACACATTCATTTTTCATAATTGTGAGAGAAAAGTCCTTTAGCACCTGCTGACCTTCCTCATAAGCGAAGTTGATGTTTTTCACCTGTAATGCACAGGCGTAATTTTCCTCCATATTTTGATCAATTTTTTGATTTATATCGGAAGTCTGATCAGCATACCAATTTTCAGGCTCCCTTTCTTCATCCAGAAATTCAAAGATATTTTCTGCGTTGGCAATACACGCTGATAATTCCGGTATATATTTTCCAATCATCAGAAATTGCCTTGAGAATTTGCCATAAATCGTATAAATCCCTGCCAATGCACCCAATGTAGTAATTCCTTGGTTCACGAAATAAATGCCAATCAGCAGGAAGAATAAAATGCACAACAAATCACAGCCCACAGTAATGCTCTCCAGCGTTGAGGTCTTTATGATATAGGATTTATTCGTCTTGTAGTATTCGTCATTGCATGCAAAAGCCTGTTCAAGCTTCCTTCTCCCTGTGCGAAACATGCGGATGGTTACCATTCCCTGAATGATATCCGACATATGCTCTGTCATGGATTTATTGATTGCAGAAAGCTTTTTATTTGTTTGATGGATTGGATTCACCATAAGCATATCTGCAAGGAGAATCACACAATTAATGAATACGAGGCATAGTGTAAGCTGCCAGCAGAAAATAAACATTGGCACAAGAAATACAATCACCTCTATGATGGGCATGACAACGCGCCGAAACCTTGAGCCATAGATAGCGCCCATTTTTGTCAAATCATAGGAGATCTTAGATATCAGCTCACCGCTGTGATGCTTCTCGTAATAGGCAAAGGGTAAATGTAATTCCTCATCCAAAACCTCGCTGGAAAGCTGTCCAAATATTCGTTTTGCCTCAACATTATAGACAATCGTACTGGCCCTGTAGAGCAAAAGCGATAAGAAACCCGCGCATACAATCACGCATATGGAAGTCAATAGTTGATGATATTCTCCTGTGGGTGCAATGTCCACAACCTGCTTCATCAGCAATGACCCCATCACAGAGAACATTGCAAAGCAAACGCTCATTCCCAAAATGGCCAACAGATAGATCGGCGCCCGCTTTCCCATTACGGTCATGCTTCGAAAGAATGTCTTTGTCTTTTTCATGAAACATCCACCTGCCCTTCTGTCAATCTTCCGTTCTCAAGCCTGTATATGTGATTACAATTTTTTATGGTGTTAAGTCTGTGTGCAATTGTGATACAGGTCTTATTTTGTCCTATTTGCTCAAGAGCCCTTTGAATTTCATTTTCCGCCGCAACATCTACCGATGAAGTCGGCTCATCCATAATCAGGATGGGTGCATTTTTCAGTATCGCCCTGGCGATGGACAAACGTTGTTTCTGTCCTCCGGACAGCCTTGTTCCCCGCTCTCCGATCACCGTATCATAGCCCTCCGGAAGCGATTCAATAAAATCATGAATATCAGCTTCCTTACAAGCCTTCACAACTGCTTCGTGGGTAGCATCCATGGAGCCAAAGGCAACATTTTCCTCTATACTCATCGGAAATAAAAACACATCCTGCGATACAAGGCTGATTCTGTCCCGCAAAGCCTTTTTATCCCATTCTCTGATACTTTTCCCATAAAACATGATATCGCCGCCAAAATCGTCATACAATCCGCACAGGAGATTTACAATGGTACTTTTTCCGCCGCCTGATTCTCCCACAAAGGCAATATTATCGCCTGAGGATATCGTCAGATTCACGTCCTTCAGCACGGGGGTATCATCATAGGCAAAGCTTAAATTCTTAAGCTCAATCATCTTGTCTACGTCTCGTACATCCTCGCCCGTATATTGGCTGGAGGACTCATCTTTCCCCGCCAAAACTTTTTCTATTCTGTCAATACTGACCATGCCGGAAGCTGCGTCAACAAACGCAAAGGGAAGCCCGATAAAGCTCTCCACAAATCTGCCCAAAATCAGTACAAACGCCAACAGATTTCCCACAGAAAAATCGCCCCTGCTTACCAGGAATGCAGCATACAGTGCACAGATAATACTTGGCAGCCACGTAAGCATTTGTCTGATGACCAGGATGGTATTGGTGATGCTCACTCTTTTTTGTTCATTTTCTACCAGGTCTTTCGCTGCCCCATCCATCTTTTCCCGAAATAGCTTTTCCAATCCAAAGGCTCTGACAATCACGATGCCGCTTACAGCGCTTTGCGCAATATCCGCCATGGCGTCCGTCTTTTGCCGATATGTCTGAGTGAGCTTTTGTATTCTCTTGACAAAGTAGTTCGCAATCCCCAAAATCAACGGATAGCAGATCAGCATCAGCATAAAAAGCGTGAATTTCATACGGGCAACATATACGGCATACACGATGGTCGCGATCAAGCTGCCTATCATATCAGGCAGGATAGAGTTTAGGAACTCATTTACCGTCCCGATATCGCCGATGAGTTTGTTAAGAATCGTACCGGTATTATTAGAGGTGATATATCGGTATTCTATCCGGTAAAGCTTTTCTGCAACAAGTCCGCGATACTTGGTGGAAACCACATTGGCAAATGTGCCTGCGAAAAAGCTCGTGGCAAAGCTTGCAATAAATCCCACGATGACAAGTATCACAAACACATAGACAGTATCTGTAAAATCCAGCAGGGTTCCCTGCAGCATTTCATCCACTAATGTACTGATTATGGAATTGCCCTTGGTAACACAGAGGCTTACGACAATGCTTGTTATGATCTCAAGCAACAGCAATGGACTTGCCTTTATCACCAGTTTTGTAATCTTCTTTTGCATAAGCTCATTCCCCTTACGAATTTTATGTATCTATGCCCCATTATACAGACATAAAAGGGTAAACAATATCTGTTTTTTGGCGTGACAACTTGACTTTTTTACTCTTTTATGTCATTGTTGAGTCAAGAGGAGGGGACTGTCATGCCTGAGCCGATTCCAGAGGGAAGTAATTTCTGTATTAAACACCGCTTGATGCCTGCTGATTATAAGATGCCCTATATGCAGATGAATAACAATTTCTATTCCATGGGGTTTCTCATCAGAGGTGACCGAACCACAATCACGCCGATTATGACCTATACACAGCATCCGGGGGCGCTGGGTGTTCGTCCGCCGTTCCAATATCACCAGACATTTCCGGCATCTGACGAGCCATACGAAAGCATACTGGTTAAGTTTAATTTGGATTTTGTAAAGCCATTTACGGATGTCTATGGACTTCAGATCATGGATGTGGTCTATGCATATCCATCAAATACGTTTGAAAAAGAATATGAAGAGAAATTGTATCGCTTATTTTTGGATATGGTTGATGTGTATAACAGCGATTCCGACTTTAAGGAGTTTACATTGCAATGCATGCTGTTCCAAGTATTCATCATCATTATAGAACATCGTATCTCGAATAAAAATGCCATCATATATAAAACATCTCTGTCAAAGGAAATGATGGAGAGTATTTGTTTCCTCGAAAGTCATTATCAGGAAGATTTTACCATGGATGATGTCGCAGGCATGGTAGGGTTTTCGCCGTCCTATTTTTCCAAAATTTTTAAAAAGCAATTAGGGAAAACTTATTCCGAATATTTAAGTATAGTTCGAATCAGCCACGCGGAATCGCTGTTGATCAACACAGGTAAATCCATCACCGAGATCGCTATGGAAACAGGATTTTCCTATAGCAGCAAACTGACGGAGGCATTTAAACGAAGCGTTGGGATCACGCCGTTGGAATACAGGAAAACATATGTTGATCCTTACACAAAACAGTGAAAAGCTTTGCAAAATAAGTTGTAATCAATAAGAAATAATGTATACTAAATAATGTATGGCTTCATGGAGCGGAAAAAGAATTAAAGGGAGACAAACCATGAATTTTGAGGAGTTACCTACCCCCTGTTATGTGGTGGACGAGGCGTTGATTGAGAGGAATCTGGATATCTTGCATGGTGTGGCACAGCGGACGGGAGCTAAGATTTTGTTGGCGCAGAAGGCTTTCTCCAACTATGCCCTCTATCCGCTCATCGGCAGCAGGCTAAGCGGAGCCACGGCAAGCGGCTTGTTCGAGGCGAGGCTGGGGGCGGAGGAGTTGGTGCTGCCGCTTCGGGCGAAAGGAAAGCTTTGCGAGAACCATATTTTTTCTCCTGCTTACAGGGAGGACGAGTTTTCGCAGATTTTGAAATATTGTGATCATATCGTATTTAATTCCTGGCGACAGGTGGAGAAATTTGGTCCTCAGGCGAAGGCGGCGGGGAAACAAATCGGGCTGCGCATCAATCCGGAATTCTCCACCCAAGAGGGACATGAGATTTATGACCCTTGTGCGCCCGGTTCCAGACTGGGTGTGACGTTGGTAGAGTTTGCCGCAGGGTGCAGGCGGAAGGCGGGCAGACAGACATTGTTGGAGCTGCTGGACGGGCTGCATTTCCATACACTCTGCGAGCAGGATGCGGACGCGCTGCAGCAGACCTTGGAGGTGGTGGAGCGAAAGTTTGGGAGCTTTTTTAAGCATATCAAGTGGCTGAATTTCGGCGGCGGCCACCACATTACCAGACCGGGATATGATATTGCCTGTCTGGAACAATGTATCAATCATATACAGGACAAGTATGATCTGCAGGTGTATTTGGAGCCGGGGGAGGCTGTGGCGCTGAATGCAGGTTTCTTGGTGACGACGGTTTTGGAGGTGCAGCATAAAGATATCGACATTGCCATTTTGGACACTTCCGCTGCCTGTCATATGCCGGATGTGTTGGAGATGCCCTACCGTCCGCCTTTACAGAATAGTGGAGAGCCGGGGGAAAAGGCTCATACATACCGCTTGGGCGGCCCCACCTGTCTGGCGGGGGATATCATTGGGGACTATTCCTTTGACACATCTCTGCAAGAGGGCGATAGATTGGTGTTTGAGGATATGGCAATCTATTCCATGGTGAAAAACAATACTTTTAACGGAATGCCCTTGCCTGCCATTATGATGAAGAATAAAGATGGGGAGTATCGTGTTTGGAAACAGTTTGATTATGAGGATTTTAAGGGACGCTTGTAGAAATTGAGAAAGGGTTTGGTATCAATATGAGAATCATCACGAAGACAACTCCCGCATCGGACGGGTATCATATGCCGGCGGAGTATGAACCTCATAGGGGATGCATCATGATTTTCCCGGAGAGGGCGGATTCATGGCAGTATGGCGGCTATGCGGCCCGCAGGGCTTTTGCGCAGGTGGCGGAGGTGATCGCCCGCTCGGAGGAGGTGACCGTCTGTGCGTCCGCTGCCCAGTATGACAATGCCCGTGCCATGCTCCCGCCGCAGATTCGTGTGGTGGAGATGTCCAGCAATGACGCATGGGCCAGGGACTATGCGCCCACCTTCGTGGTGAGGGATGGAGATGTGCGTGGAATTGACTGGGGTTTTAACGCATGGGGAGGCCTGCATGATGGGTTGTATTTCCCGTGGGACAGGGATAATGCCATGGCCCGCAAGCTCTGTGATTTGTTCCAAAAGGATGTGTACTGCAAAAGGGATTTTATCTTGGAAGGGGGCTCTATCCATGTGGATGGGGAGGGAACCTGTCTGGTGACGGAGAGCTGCCTGTTGAGTGAAGGGCGCAACCCGAAGCTGACACGGGAGGAGATTGAGCAGACTTTGCGGGAGTATCTGGGGGTGTCGGTGGTCATTTGGCTGCCCTGTGGAATCTATCACGACGAGACCAACGAACATGTGGATAATATCTGTGCCTTTGTGAAGCCCGGCGAGGTGGTGCTGGCATGGGCGGAGGATGAGACGGACGTGCAGTATGAAATGTCAAAACGCTGTCTGGAAGTGTTGGAAGGGGTTGTGGATGCTAAGGGAAGGCATATCAAGGTACATAAGCTTCCCCTGCCCAAGCCCGTGACTATGACGGCGCAGGAGTGCGAAGGGCTGGATGCCTGCTGGGACGAGCCTACCCGCACTCCGGGGGAACGGCTGGCAGCTTCCTATGTGAATTTCTATATCTCCAATGCACATATTGTCATGCCGGGCTTTGGAGATCCTATGGACGAGCGCGCAAAGGAAGTCCTGCAGGGTTTGTTCCCGGAGCGGGAAGTGGTACAGATTTATGCAAGGGATATCCTGATTGGCGGGGGAAATATTCACTGTATCACACAGCAGATTCCAAAAGACTAGAGGGAAAAAGTAATCAGGGATAGGAGAGAAATGTATGAGACAAGTGACCGTGGCGGCAGCGCAGATGTACTGCAACCGTTCCAGAGAAGAGAATATTGCCACAGCTGACAGGCTGGTGCGGGAGGCCGCGGCAAAGGGGGCGCAGATCGTGCTTTTGCCCGAACTTTTCGAGACATGGTATTTCTGTCAGGAAAGAAATTATGCCTCCTACAAGATAGCGACAACTGTGTCAGAAAATCCTGCAATCCTGCATTTTCAGCGGGTTGCGAAGGAATTGGGGCTTGTGCTTCCCATTAGCTTTTTTGAGAGGGAGGGCAATGTGACCTACAATTCTATAGCGGTGCTTGACGCGGACGGAGAGGTGTTGGGTGTATACCGTAAGACACATATTCCGGACGATCATTTTTATCAGGAGAAGTTTTATTTTACGCCAGGAAACACAGGCTTCAAGGTGTGGAATACCCGATATGGCAGGATTGGAGTGGGCATCTGTTGGGATCAGTGGTTCCCTGAGGCGGCCCGCTGTATGGCACTTATGGGGGCGGATCTTCTGTTTTACCCCACGGCGATTGGCTCGGAGCCCATCATTGACTGTGACAGCATGCCCCATTGGAGGCGCTGTATGCAGGGTCACGCCGCAGCCAACGTGATGCCTGTCATTGCAGCCAACCGTATCGGAAAAGAGGAAGTGACACCAACGTCAGACAACAACAATCAAAAGTCCGAGCTGGTTTTCTACGGCTCTTCCTTTATCACAGACGAGACCGGCGAGGTGAAGGAGGATGCAGGTCGCACGGAGGAGTGTGTGATTTGTCATTCTATTGATTTGGAGGCGGTAGAGGAGCTGCGTTTTTCATGGGGGTTATTCCGTGACCGCCGTCCGGAGATGTATAAAGAGATAGGGTCAAACCTGTGATGTTGCATAAAACTGGAACAGACAAAAACTGTACATATTCCCATAGTTGTGATAAAATAATTCCACAAAGTATTTTGGCGGAGTGAGGTTAGCCTGATGGTCACACGCCGGTCGGGCTGACATAGAAAGGTGTGGCTTTTATGAGAATTGAACGTGTGGATGATAAGACGGTAAAATGCTTTCTTTCCAATGAAGAGCTTGAAGAATATGAGATTGATTATAAGGATTTTGTCTTGCGCAGCGACAAGGCGAGGCAGGTAGTTCATGATATCATTGAGCAGGCGATGGAGCAAGTAGGTTACAAGCCCCCGAAGTTCGCCTTTGATATGCAGATTATGATGCTGCCGGATCAGGGGCTGCTCCTGACCTTCTCAGAGAGCGATTCGGCAACGATTCCCAATGCGCAGCAGATCTTGGAATATTTGAAAGAAATGAAGCAGACCTTGCAGAGAACGAAGGAACAATTGGGCATTACGGATGGCGAGAGTTCCGGCGGCAATCAGGGGAAGCTTGGTTCAGACGGTCAGGGGGATGCTCAGGTTACAAGACCCACACAGGCGATTTTTGTGTTTGAGGGACTTCGTCAGGTGATGTCTTATGCGGCGGCGCTTCCCGGCAATTTGCGGGTTAAGAGTGCTTTGTATGAGATGGATGGCTTGTATTATCTCTATCTCCAGAAGGGCAGCGCTTCCTATGAACGTTATTCCCGCCTGTGCATTCAGGCATTGGAGTTCGGGCAGCTGCATGGTGCGGATGAAAAGCAATTGCTTCCCTTGCAGGAACATGGAGAGTGTCTGATAGCGGAAAAGGCTTTGCAGAAGCTGAGAGGATAATCAATTTATACATACGAGGAGCATGCCATGTACGAATGTCCCAATTGTAATGGGAATATGAAATTCGATATTTCCAGTCAGAATCTTTTGTGTGAGTATTGCGGCACACAGATGAACCCTTACGATTTTCAGAAAGCGTCGGATGCGAATGAGTTCACAGTAGACCGTGAAGAGTACGAGGCAACAGGATCCGAAGTGAATACATTCACGGAGGATGTATTTATGGTGAATATTTTCACCTGTCCGCAATGTGGCGGTGAGTTGATCAGCACTGATACCACGGCGGCTACTTTCTGCAGTTTTTGTGGTGGCTCCACCATTCTGGACAGTCGTATCAGCAAGGAGAAGCGTCCGGGTTATATCATCCCTTTCCAGAAGACAAAGGAGGATTGTAAAAGGGCTTATGGGGAGATGCTGCGCAAGGCGCCTTTTGCACCTCCGGAGTTTAAAGATGAAGAGAACATCTCCCGTTTTCGGAGTATCTATATGCCCTATTGGGTTTATTCTTTTGAAAAGAATGAGCACGTGTCTTTTCGGGGCAGTCAGACCACGCGTAGTGGCGATTATATTATCAAGAATAATTATATCTTTGAATGTGATGTGGAGGCGAAGTACAAAGGGCTTACCTTTGATGCGGCGGCTTCTTTTTCTGACGAGTTGAGCAATGCGATTGCACCTTTTGAATGGCGGGAGGCGAGACCTTTTACCCCTGCGTATCTTAGCGGATTCTATGCGGATACGGATGACGTGTCCTCTCAAGTTTATACAGAGGATGCCCGGGCGATTGTCACACGGGAAATGTGTAATCAGATTCGGCAGGATTCATTGTGCAAACTATTTCAATTAGGGGACGATTTGATTCAGGCTATGGAGCCGGAGATTGTGCAAAAGGAGCTTGCCATGCTGCCGGTGTGGTTTTTGACCTATCGAAGAGGCGACAGGGTCAGCTACGCGGTGGTGAACGGGCAGACGGGCAAGGTGGCAGGGGATATCCCTGTGGATAAGAAAAAGTATCTGCTGGGTTCCTTTTTGTTGGCTCTTCCGACTTTTCTATTATTGAATCTTCTGGTCAGCATGAAGGCCAATACAATGTTGATCGTCACGGCGATACTGGCGGCGATCTGTTGTGTGATTTCTGTTTTGCAGAAAAAAGCTCTGCAGGATCGGGAAACGGGCAAGACAGACAAGGGGAAACAGTATTCGCGAAATCCTGGCGGGTCTTATAACACTGATTTTGGGAAGGCAGCGGGTGCGCCTGATACTGCCGGCACCAAAAGGGAAACGAACACATCTCATTCTGCTAAGGTTGAGGGACAGATGAAAGCGGTTTTGCTCATTGCTTTATTTTTTGGCGCGATATTTATCCCTGGTGCGTATCGCTATACATTCTTCTCGTGTTTGTTTGTGGTGCTTACAATTGCGCGTGTAGCGAAAGGCACGACAAAGAGTGTCAAGATCATTTCCCGCAGGCAGAGCAAGCTGACGTCTCGGGAAGTGTTGGACGCTGTCAGGAAACCGGGAATCGGGTTGATATTGGCGGTGATTGTGCTCTTGCTTCATCCTGTGTCGGATTTATATTATTATGGAGCTGCCTTGATGGTTATGGGATTGGCGGCATGGGATATTCTGGGGATGATAGAGCGGTATAATCTTCTGGCGACCAGAGAGCTTCCTCAATTTCACAAGAGGGGAGGAGACGAGTATGAGAGATAGGATTTGTGTTCTGTTTTCTTTTATTTTGTGTCTGCTGCTGCTCGGTCACCCCATGTGTGTGAGAGCGGCTCAGGAGGCTCCTACGGATACTGCGATTTTGGGAGATGTCTATTATAATGAGACTACCAACTACAGGGTGGTAGTGCTGGATGTGGCCAGCTTGCTCTCCGAGACGGAGAAGGGGATGCTGGTGGAGCAGGTATCGGAGATTACCGATTATGGGAACGTGGCGTTTGTGACGATTGATAGCAACTCAGGCTCTGCAGGTGGCTTTGCAGAGAACTGTTACCATTCGCTTTTCGCCACGGAAAGCGGAATTCTGTTTTTGATTGATATGGATAATCGGGAGATTTGGATTTATTGTGACGGTGAGATTTACCGAACCGTCACGAAGAGTTACGCGGACACCATCACGGACAATGTGTATACCTACGCCTCGAAGGGGGCGTATTACCAATGTGCTTCCAAAGCTTTTGAGCAGGCGTATACATTGCTGGAGGGCAGGAGAATTTCCCAGCCCATGAAGTATATCTGCAATGCACTTTTGGCATTGACTGGGGCGCTGCTTTTTAATTTTGGCATTGTATGGCTGAACTCGGGGCTGAAGAAAACAGGAGAGCGCGAGATTCTTGCTCATGCGATGGGGTATTTTTCCAACACGAAGCCCACGAGACAGTTCGAGAATTCCGAGCGCACCTATTCGCCCGTATCCAGTAGCTCCAGCGGTGGCGGTGGCAGTGGCGGTGGCGGAGGAGGAAGCAGCGGTGGCGGTGGCGGCCACAGCTTTTGATGCGCAGAGCCACATACCTGTCGCATGTAGCGGGACATTGACTTTGTCAAAGTATATATTTAGAGAAAACAGGTCATGTTAATTCTGAATCGTTAAAAAGGCGGCGCAAAAGCCGTTGAAGCGGCGGGGTGGGAAGAAATATGACCTTTCGAAACATATTGATCAGGAGCATCAAGATAGCGCTGGGGGCGGTGATCTCCGTGGCATTGGCGAGGAGCCTTGGATTGCAGTATTCCTCCACGGCGGGTACGATTACGGTGCTCAGTATCGGGAACACGAAGCGGGAGACCTTGCGCAGTGCCCGCAACAGGGGGCTGGCGTATTTGTGTGCGCTTGTGTTGGCGGCATTTTGGTTTACATTGCTGGGATATGGTTTGGCAGCCTTTGCAATGTATCTTTTTTGTTTTGCCCTGCTTTGCCAGTGGGCGGGGTGGCATGAAGCAATCTCCATGAACGCGGTATTGATCTCGCATTTTCTTGCGGAGGGCAATATGGCTCCCGGGACGCTCTGGAACGAGACAACGCTTTTTCTGATTGGTGCCTGCATGGGAATCCTCGCAAATCTCCATTTGCGCCCGAAGGGAGAGGAATTCGACAGGCTGGCGGGTGAGGTGGATTCCGAGATTAAGAAAATATTGCACTATTTGTCCCTGCAGCTGCAGGAGGAATCGGATGGGGCAGGGGACGTCTGTTTTGACTGGCTGGACAATGCGTTGACGGCGGCGAGGGATTGTGCTGCGGTCAATCTCAAAAACACTTTTTTCCAGAAAAAAAATTATGAGATGGACTATATCACCATGCGCAGACAGCAGTCCAATGTATTGCGCGGTATTTATGAGAATATCCGAAGTATTCAATATCTGCCCGCGCAGGCGAGCCTGGTGGCGGGTCTGCTTGCGGAGATTGAGCAGGATTATAACCGAAATAACCATGTGGAGGGGCTCCTGCAGCGGCTTACGGGGCTGCTGCAGGAGATGAAGGGGCAGGAGCTTCCCGCGAGCAGGGAAGAGTTTGAGGCGAGGGCTATTTTATTTTATATCATCATGCAGCTTGAAAATTTATTGGAAATCAAGCGCAGGTTTATGAAGAAATTAAAATAAGTTTGGAGGAATCAGGGCAGTATGGCGAAGAAAATCATATGTGACTCCTGTGGGGGTGAATTTGACGGCGGATTGACGAAATGTCCTTACTGTGGTACGTTAAATCCAGGCGGCGCCGAGAAGGCATATTTGGAGAGGCTGGATGATGTGCATGAGGAGTTGGAGGATTTAAAGGGGGTTCCTGAGGAGGAAGTGCGACAGGCTGTCAAACGCTCGGGAAGCTATTTGAAAAAGGTGATTGTGGCGGTTGTCCTGTTGACCGCGGTAGTGCTTGGTGGCTTTTACATATGGGAGAGAGCTTATTATGCGGAGGCTCCGAACAGCAAGAGCGACAGGGAGAATTATTTTTGGGCGGAGGAGAATTTTCCCATCATGGATCAGATGTATGCACAGGGGGAATATGACGAACTTGTCAGATCCTTAAGTGCAGCAGAGGAGGAAGGATACAGTACTTACCGTTGGGAGCATTATGAATTTTGTAATCTGTATCAACGGATTATGTATGCGCAGGACACAATTCGTCGGGCGGCGGAAGGCCAGAAGCTCACCCAAAACAGCTGCAGTCTTTTGCTGCATGATGAGTGGTGGGTTCAGGGAATGGAGGATTCGGAGAGGTTTACAGAGGAGGAGAAGGAGATTTTAAGACCCTTGGCGAAGCCTGTTTTGGAGGATTTTGAGACTCGATGGAATTTCACGGAGGAAGAATATCAGGCAATGACGCAGGAACTGGCGGAGAATAAGGGCTATGTGTCCTTTGACACGATTGATGCCTTCCTAAAAAAATGGTACAAGGAGTATGAGAAAAAATGAAGTGTGAATTTTGTGGAAGCAATCTGGACTTGGAGGCGGAAGTTTGTCCCCATTGCGGACAGATTAACAGACAGGCAAAACAGCATGTGGAGGATATGAAGCGATATCAGGGGGCATTTGCGGACACACAGAAGGATGTGTATACCACAGTCCGCAGGTATTCAGATATCACGGTGCGAGTTATCATAATCGCGGTGTTGGTGGTTATTTTGGCGATTCTTATGTTGGTCAAATCCAATTCCTTCAGTATTTGGCTTGAAGCCACGAGGGCGCAGAACAACATGCAAAAAGATACCCATAGGGCTATTATGGATGAATATTTGGAAAACGAAGATTTTTTGGGGTTTGCGGACTATTGTAATGACAAAATGATTGATGAATTTACGGATGGATTTGAGGATTATTATTACATATGTTCCACTGCTTATCACTTTCAGCAAGTATACACGGAGCTGGCAAATCGGGCATTTCCCTTGGAGAGCGATGTGTATATTGATGAGTGGCTTGGGGAGACCTTGGAATATTACTACCAATCGGTTAAGCGGGCGGATACAGAGCGTCCCTTTGTGGAGGATATGACGCTGACCAAGAAATACCTGCAGGAGATGGAGGAACAATTGCAGGCATTGTTAATCACTTACTGTCATTTGACGGAAGAAGAGGCGGCAGGTCTTAAGGAAATGTCCAAATCCGAGAGAAATCTTTTAGTAGAGAGGAGATTGAGCAATGCTGAATAAGTCAGAGGAGCAAGGGTTTGTTGTAGTGGCATTAAATATTGTGATAGTGATTCTCTGTGTGCTGATCATGGTGATGGGAACTCGGACAGTGGGGGAGTTTGTAGAGTTGATCAGTCCAGATTCAATCGAAGAAAGTGATTATGTCTGGTATCTGGAAAATGAGAATTTCAACGCGATTTGGCGTGCCTATTATAATGACGTACACACTGAAGACAAACAGGAATATTATGCTTTGGCGCAATATTATGAGGCGCATATTTTCTACACAGCTTTCACTCACACGGGTGACGCGGAAAGAGCGGAGAAATATGCAGAACGCATGGAGCAGGCGGTGAAGAAGATGGGTGGTTTTGTTGAGGTGAAAGATCGGATAGATGCTTTGGTGGGTGAGTGAGGTGGCGTAAGTGGCAAGTATAATGCAAGTAAGACTAGATGATGATTTAAAAACAAGTCCATATGAAGTATTAACAGAACATGAAATATTATGTAAACTGGAAAAATCACATGAACATGCTGCACAGGGGATGTACAAAGATGCGATAGAAGTTTCTCGTAATATGAGGGAAAAGTATGAATTATGAAAATAAGATGTATTAGTCGTAGTATAGAGAGGCAAATCTGAATTTAGTGGAGATATTATCAATATGATTCGGTATGCTACTGAGAAGGACTTTGAATTATTAAGCAACTATGATAAACATATTTGTGAAACGGAATTAAAAAATTGTATAAAGACAGAAAGAATTTTACTCATGTTCCACAATGATGTTTTCATTGGATGGCTACGATACAATTTGTTTTGGGATAATATTCCTTTTATGAATATGCTGTACTTTTTAGAAGATTACAGAGGAAAAGGATATGGTAGTCAGTTAGTCAACTTTTGGGAAAAGGAAATGTTGAAAAGTAAATATAAAATGGTTTTGACTTCCACACAATCCAATGAGCAGGCACAATTCTTTTATAGAAAAATCGGGTATGTAGATTGCGGTTCTTTATTGTTGCCTGAGGAACCTTTGGAAATTATCTTGTTAAAACATTTAGGATAGCTATCAATTTCAATTTGGGCATAAATCCGATTTTTACATTGATGGGGGTATTGAGATTGAAGGTTACCAAAGAACAATTCGCAAACAAATTAGTCGAACTTTTTCCAGAAAAAAAGCAAGCGTTAGTGCAGCATTATGAGGATTATGGAGAACTGCTGGGACATGTATTTTTTAGTGATGAAATAAATGTACCACTGTTTGAACTGTTGCAAAAAAATGATGCAAGCTTTAAAGTATCTACATATTGTCAGTTTATTGAAGAGATGTGGAGAAATGGAACAGATGATGTGGTAAATATCGTTGATGTTACGATTGCTGAGCGTTTATCAGATGATGAAACAGTATGGAATAGATTTGGGAAAAATATATCAAAGGAATTTAAAATATACATAAACGAGGATTTAATTAAAAACAACATCGCAATGTGCGGTGTAGCAAAATTGGATATTTAATTTATCATGCAAAAACACTCCTTTGTTTTGGTGTTTGTTTTTTGTAGAAGTATTCTATTAGTTTTAAGTAGAATGTGATATTATAATACATAGAATGCTTCAATTTGAAACAACCCCCATTTCCATTCAGTATGAAACGGTGCTTATTTTAGAAGTAAAATAGGCACCGCATTTTTATTTGTAAAGAGAAAATAGGATGATATTAGGAAACGGTGCATGAGTCATATCGAGAAATAAAAGAGGTAATTTATACGTATGATAAATTGTTGAATTTGAAATAGAATCTCTGAACAGGCACTATAGTGGTGTGCTTTTTTGCTAGAATTTTGTCAGTTTGATGCACATGTGATGCAAGAATGATGCAGGGGGATATTATACTTAAAAATATACTGGACAACAGGCAATTGAAAGGATATTTATGAAAAAAGGCAGGGTTATTTTGTTATTATTGTCAGCATTATTGCTGGTGGGATGTGGCAGCAAAGATGACGAAAACATCCCTGAACCAGATACAGCGGTGGAGGAACCCGCCGCCATATCCTCGGAGGAATCTATAGATTCACAAGAAACAGATACCATAATTCCTGAACCACAAGTTGCAGAGGAAGAAGTTATAGAAGATCAGTCAATATCATTTGAAAGCTTTGAGGACATGGACTATGCACTGTTTCTGGAAACAGCATTTATAGACGATGGGGGAAATTATTCTTGTGCCAGACACGGGATTTTTGGTGACTTTACCAGCACCGTGAAGGAAGGGGAAAACATATATTTCCTTTTAAACGAAAAGGTGCTGGGTAATGAAATGTCGTTTTCTAATTACATAGAATGGCGCAATTATTCAGGGGAGCGTATCATAACGGTGACCCCTGACCTGAAATGGATCATCAGCAGAAGCTTTGAGGATTATGGGACTTTTTACCATGAGAAATGGTATTGGAACAGAAAAGAGGTAAAAACACTGGATGGAGCCATAGGATATGATATGAGGGCCTTTATCCCCCGGAAAACCTGTGCAGGAGAATACGAAGCAATACCGGAAGATGTACTGAACAAGTTGGAACAGATGCTGAGTGAAATATATTTCGGATCATATAGGGAATTTGACGAGCATGTTGAGCATTGGATCTGTTTTGACGAATACGGGCAACTGTTGGCGATGCGGGAGGTGAAGGAGAAATTTGGTCCAGACGCATATGAAGAAGACCGTGTATATGGCCCCATCTATAACGTACATAAAGAAAACTGCATCCGATTATATGACATATCAAAGGATTCGGCTGAGCTGCTGTATGAATTAACTCTTCCGGAAACGGAAGTGGTGTGGCCGATAGAGATTTCCCAGATTGTGGGAACGAAGGAGGAAGGGTGGGTCGTGTTCTCAGCGGGAGACGTCACCTATCGCATGAGCTATCCTGACGGTAGGACTGAAAAGTTAGGGGAGTTTATGTACAGAACCACCTTTTCGCCGAATGGGAGATATATGGCTTACTGCACAGGGCATAATACCCTGTATAACAGTTGGGAACATATGGAAGGAGGGGATTTTTGCCTTGACCGGTATTACGAAATGATGGAAAGGTGGGATGCGGTTGCCCCTGGATGATATGTGAAAGATTTGGAGACAGGAAATGTGGCCTATATACCCATAATGACCTATATCCCCATGGTAATAAGTGAACAGGATAGCAGGCGTATTTATGGCGGCAGATGTATCTGGATAGAAAAGGATAAGCTATTTGAAATAATTAATGGGGGATAAGTCTGTTATGAAAAAATTATACATAATGGTGTTCTTAACCTTTATAGGAATTGCCTGTTTATGGATAGTTGTTTTGGGGAAAAGCTCCGAAACAAAATTATCTGAAGAAAATATAATTCCATCAGAAGAATCTATAGAATCAGAAGAAGAAAAAATTGTGGAAAATGACCAAGAATATACGAATATATGGGGAACGGATTATATTTTGGAAATTGGTTACCATAATGGCGCTGTTGCTACTCAGGAGGATATCATTCACATAGGGCAACTATCACATTTAAAACATTTGAAGATTTCCGTGGATGACAATGAAATAGATTTGTCACCGCTTGGCAATTTGTCGGAATTGGAATCGTTGGATATCCATATATCGTGTCTTCGTTCGCCCGATTTATCTTTTATGCAAAGGTTGACACAGTTGAAGGAATTGAGTGTTACGGTTGGCTATGAAGTGGATTTGTCACCAATCGGGAGTCTGACAGGGCTGAAACAATTAACATTGAATTCTTATGGGCTTAATTCAGATGATTTATCATTTCTTAAAAATTTAAATGAACTTACAGAAGTGTTTATTGGCAAATGGGGTGACATAAAAGACCTTTCTTATTTTCAGGATATGCCGCACCTGAAGAGCTTAGACATTTCTTATGTGGGTGATGTCGATTTATACTGCCTTTCTGAGGTTAAAAAGTTAGAAACACTACAGATTACAGGGGCACATATAAGAAACATGGACGGGCTGGAGAATTTAATAAATTTAAAGCAGTTGTCTTTGAGTGATAATAGTATGGAGGCAAGGTATGGCGAAACAGAACCATTGGATTTGCAGCCATTGACAAATTTAACCCAATTGGAATGGATAGATTTAGCAGATATCCATTTAGAAGGCATCGAGCCTTTGGCAAGTCTAAAAAACTTACGCTCTATCAACTTAATAAATACAAAAGTAGAGGACATTTCGCCCTTGGCAGGTTTGGAGAGCCTTGACACACTATATATATTTAGAAATGATAGTGAACTGGTAAAGGAGCAGGCAGAAACATATTTTAGCAAGCTGGAAAACGTAATTGTTACGGAGAAATACCCTCCCGGATTCTAATATATAAGTGGAAATCAATTAAGGAGAATTATAAATGAAAAATCCTATAAAACCTGTGGCTGTAAAAAGAATAATTACCATCTTTGTATTTACATATATTTTTCTGTTCAGTAGTTGTGCACCAAAAGACGAGAACAATGTGGCGGTGAAAGAATCAACAGTTACATCCTCAGAGGAGTTTACTGATTCACAGAAAAAAGAGGTTGTAATCCCTGAACCAAATACAGCGGTGGAGGAACCCGCCGTCATATCCTCGGAGGAATCCATAGACTCACAGGAAACAGATACCGTAATTCCTGAACCATATGTTGTGGAGGAAGAAGCTATAGAGGATCAGTCAATATCATTTGAAGACTTTGGAGAGATGGACTATGCGCTGTTTCTGGAGACAAATGTCGGGTATGGAGTAACTGCAGATTATTTTAAATATGGGATATACGGAGATTTTGTGAATACAGTGCGGGAAGGGGAAGAAGTTTATTTCCAGTTATGCAGGACAATGCTGGGTACAGAGATTTCCTGGAAGACCCATAAGGATTGGGCAGATAATATGGAAATACTACATATTCAAAATCTTTCCCCAGATTTACAGTGGATTGTTGCAAGACAATATCTTATGAGAGCTTGTCTTGGGTATTACAAGGATGAAGTGGTTTACGATGGAGATATTATTGCGGAAGTAGAAAGCTCCTGCGATGTAACGGATACGTATTTCTATTTAAAAAGAACAGAGCAGGGTACTTATGAACCTGTGAGTGATGCATTATTTGAAAAAAGGAAGCAATTAGTAGACGAATTGGGGGGATACACTAATGCATGTCATTTGGAGGATGTTACATGTTTGGACGAATATGGAAAGTATTTGGCAATTGCAGCCCCGGATAGTCAAAGCATAGGGATATATAGTACCGAAGACTGGGGCTTAAAACAGTATATCAGTATGGGTCATATTGATGTGGAGTACCCGCTTGCAATATCACAGTTTGTGGGAGATGAAAGCAGCGGGTGGTTGGTGTTCTCAAATGGTGGATCAACATACCGGTTAGATTATCCGGACGGAAAACCGGAAAAAATCGGAGAATTTATGTTTGATACAACATATTCACCAGATGGGAAATATCTGGCGTATTGTACGGGAAATATGGAATTTCATGAATTTTCTAAGATGTTGGATGGCGACAAGCAAAAACTGGAAAAAATTGGAAAATTGTACCATGAATGGAACAAAATCCTTCCCGGTTGGTATATAAAAGAAATAGAGACGGGCAATACGACATATATCCCGATAGCAACTTGGGAACAGGATGACAGACCTCTTTATGGCGGCAGATGTATCTGGATAGAAAAGGATAAGCTATCCGAGATACTCGATTTATAAGTAATCGTTGACTATTACAACGAGCATGACTGAAATTGGGAACCTATGGACAGAGATGTTATATACGTAAGGGAAGAGAAAATGACGAATTTTGCAAAAACTGTGTCTATAAAAAGAATAATTACCATCTTTGCGTTTATGGGTATTTTCCTGTTCAGTAGCTGTGAGACACTGAAAGATGAGGAAAATACAGCAGTGGAGGAATCAGTCGCCATATTCTCGGAGGAAGCTACAGATTCACAGGAAACAGATATTGTAATTCCTGAACCACAAGTGACAGAGGAAGAATCGAGGATAATAGAACCGGACATGGTGGATTCTGTCCCCGTTTTTGAAAACTTTGGAGAGATGGATTATGCACTGTTTCTGGAAACGAATGTTGGGTATGGAGCGACTTTGGATTATTTTAAATACGGGATATATGGTGACTTTACCAGTACTGCGGGAGATGGGGAAAATATATACTTTCTTTTGAATGAAAAAATACTTGGCAACAAGATGGCGCTTTCTACTCACAAGGACTGGGCAGATTATACAGGAGAGCATATAACATCCATAACTCCTGATTTAGAGTGGATTATAAGCAGAAAATTTGACAGATTTGAAGATATACCTCTTCCGTGGTACTATCTGGAGAAGTGGTATAGAAATGGGGAGGAAGTGAAAACACTGGATATTGATACTACATTAGATATGCGGCAGTTTGTTCCACAGAAAACTGTTACAGGAGAATATGAAGCAATGTCGGAACAGAAATGTAATGAGGTGGAGCAGATGTTGGATGAAATATATGATAATCTGCGGGCTTATAATGATTTTTGCGAGGGAAATGAGAAGTGGGTTTGTTTTGATGAACACGGAGAGTTATTGGCAGTGAGGAAATTGAAGAATGAGACTGGATCAATCTATAGTGTATATGAGGAAAACTGTATCCAGGTATACGACATATCAAAGGAACAAATAGAGATGCTCTGCGAATTAACTCTTCCGAAAAAGGAAATGGCATGGCCAATAGAGATATCTCAAATCGTAGGAACACAGGAGGAAGGATGGCTTGTTTTTTCGGAGGGAGATACCACATACCGAATGAACTATCCGAGCGGCGATATTGAGGAGCTTGGAGAGTTTATGTATGGAACCACCTATTCACCAGATGGAAGGTACATGGCTTATTGCACAGGATATTTTTATTTGTACTACTGTTGGGAATTCGAAGACATGAAAATGGAAGAGTATGATCTGTACTATGAAATGCTGAAGAGATGGGATGCGATTGCCCCCGGATGGTATGTGAAAGACTTGGAAACGGGTAATACAACCTATATCCCGATAGCAACTTGGAAACTGGATGACAGACCTCTTTATGGCGGCAGATGTATCTGGATAGAAAAGGATAAGCTATTTGAAATAATTAATGGGGGATAAGTCTGTTATGAAAAAATTATACATAATGGTGTTCTTAACCTTTATAGGAATTGCCTGTTTATGGATAGTTGTTTTGGGGAAAAGCTCCGAAACAAAATTATCTGAAGAAAATATAATTCCATCAGAAGAATCTATAGAATCAGAAGAAGAAAAAATTGTGGAAAATGACCAAGAATATACGAATATATGGGGAACGGATTATATTTTGGAAATTGGTTACCATAATGGCGCTGTTGCTACTCAGGAGGATATCATTCACATAGGGCAACTATCACATTTAAAACATTTGAAGATTTCCGTGGATGACAATGAAATAGATTTGTCACCGCTTGGCAATTTGTCGGAATTGGAATCGTTGGATATCCATATATCGTGTCTTCGTTCGCCCGATTTATCTTTTATGCAAAGGTTGACACAGTTGAAGGAATTGAGTGTTACGGTTGGCTATGAAGTGGATTTGTCACCAATCGGGAGTCTGACAGGGCTGAAACAATTAACATTGAATTCTTATGGGCTTAATTCAGATGATTTGTCATTTCTTAAAAATTTAAATGAACTGACAGAAGTGTTTATTGGCAAATGGGATGACATAAAAGACCTTTCTTATTTTCAGGATATGCCGCGCCTGAAAAGCTTATGGATTTCTTATGTGGGCGATGTCGATTTATACTGCCTTTCTGAGCTTAAAAATTTAGAAACACTGCATATTACAGGTGAACATATTAGAAATATAGACGGGCTGGGGAATTTAATCAATATAAAGGAATTGTATTTGACCGATAATAGTACGGATGCAATGTATGGCGAAACAGAACCATTGGATTTGCAGCCATTGACAAATTTAACCCAATTGGAAAGGATAGGTTTGGCAGATATCTATTTAGAAGACATTGAGCCTTTGGCAAGTCTAAAAAGCTTATACTCTATCGATTTAATAAATACAAAAGTGGAGGACATTTCGTCCTTGGCAGGTTTGGAGAGCCTTGACAAGCTATATATATAGAAATGATAGTGAACTGGTAAAGGAGCAGGCAGAAACATATTTTAGCAAGCTAGAAAAAGTAATGGTTACGGATAAATACCCCCCTGGATTCTAAATTTATTGATAAAAATGGAGGAAAATAATGAGATCAATTATTCTTATTTCACCAAGTAAAAATGAAATATTGAGTTTGTATCAGCAGTGGAGTGACAAAGCTCAACATGTACTTAAGGAGTATGATAAATTAAATATGGAGCTTGCTGGAGAAGGGATTTTTATTGATTACTGCGAGGACGGGCAGAATGAGTATGAAGAATCTGAGTTAAATCAAATTGATATTCCTGAGCCGGTATTTTATTCTATTGCCTATTCAGATACAGAGATAATGAAGGAATTTCTTCAGAAAAGTGTGTTTAGTAAAGGGAGTTATATAGATAATGATTTTGGGGAGATTGTATCGTTAGATGAAATGCAAGGGGAATGGGAAGATTATATCAGATAAAATGTAAGAGGAAACAGACTAGTGGAAAATGGAAAGAAAAAATTATTGGTTGTCCTTGCAGCGATATTGGCTTTGGCAGCATTAGTAGGTGGTTGTCATCCCCATTTGGAAGCGGGTGTGGATGCCGAGCCACAGGCAGAATCCCAAGCAAATGAGCGGGAGATGGTGTGTGAAGAAATTAATCCCTATTCCTGTGTTTCAGTAGAAGAAGGATTTGAAGTAACCTTTTATAGTCGTACAAACAAAAAATTTTTTTCAGAGTGCTATCCGCAGGAACCGGTAATTAGTCAGGTGGCAGATCATATTTTTGAGGTTAGCATAAGTGTGGGATCACCTGCTGCATATATTTTTTATGTTGATATAGAGAATGGCGAATTATCAGAGACATTTTTTAATCCATTATTTTTTGGGAAGTGTTGCGTTGCATATATGGAAGATGGACAATTGGTTTTGAGAGACATATTTAATAAAGATTTATTATACATGACTATTTCAAGGGATTTTACCAGAACCGCGAATCCTATGTCTGCAATTATTTCAATAGAGATACAGGATGGAGGAGATGTCGTATTGTCGTATTACAAGGGAGAAAATTTTGAAGAAACTTCAGAAGTAATAACGATATGACGGAGGAAAATACAAATGAACAAAAAGATAAGTCTATTATGTATATTTTTATGTGTCGGTCTGTGTGGCTGTCATAAAATTTCTCCCGAGCATGAAACCAGTTTGGAGCGGGAGTACGTCTCCCAAGAAGTACCGGAAGAAAAGACAGATTTTTTGGAAGCTTATCACAATTTCTGCCGGCAGGAGAATGCGGAAAAAATAGCGCTCCTTTATTTGGATGAAGATGCCGTACCCGAGTTGTTGATCCGAAAAGATCGGGAGTATGAGCTGTACTCCTTTGACGGTTCCAAGGTTCAACCTATTCTCATGTCTGATGCGGGGATCAAAGCAAATACCTATGGATCAAAACATGACATTGAAGACCATGGAGAATACCGAACGCCATATTGGTTTGAATATGTTTCGCAGCAGGGATTGGTGCGCGTCCACGAGGACGGCGAAGAGGAGAGACATGATTATTATCTCCGATATACAGACGGCGTACTTTCTAAGGAATTGGAGACTTGGAGCGATGGGTCGTGGCATACCTGCGAAGGGGACGAAGAGATAGCGAATGAGGACTTTCGGAGCCGATTGATGGAATTGGGGTATGACAGCTTGATTCCCTGCGCTTATCTGTATGATAGTGTAGCGGCGGCATATGAGAATAGGGACGCCGTGTCGGATTCGAAGAAGGTGTTGGAAAACTTTGTGAACGGCAAAGTGGATGCCCTGTGTTATGAAGATGTCTTAAAGAGAGGCACCCCCACGGAGGAAGGATTTTTTCTGAGAAATTATGAGGAGATTTATGGGACGATCACCTGTGGAGAAACTTGGTGGGGTTCTCTGGTGTATGTTGATTTTGATAACGATGGGGAGGATGAGTTGGTTCTGGGCGGTTATACGGGATCACGCATGTTTTTTGATGTCATAGGAGATACGGTTTATGAGGTATTACATACAAGTTCTACCACCGATAACGGGCATGTGGCCGAAATGAATGGCAGAAAGGTGATTGAGCGGACGGATCTGCTTCATAGCGAAAGACAATATTATTGGATAACGGAATATGATTCCTGCTGCTGTGTGGTTGATTGGTTCCGTCTGTGTACGAATTTTGAAGGGCATCGCTATGCTGAAGGAGATGAGTTTGAGTATAGAGGCCGGGAGATTACGATGCAAGAATTTGAGGAGATTGTAGACAGCATTCATTCGGTTTCGGTTGAGGATAGGATACTGGAATACTGGGTTGGAGAATATGAATTTCATGAATCTGTCAGCGAACCGACCCTCATGATGATGGATTACCGCATGAAAATTTATCGGGACAATGATAAATATTATGCGGATATTGAGATGGACGGACAGACGACTCTGGCGCGAATCCGGGCGACAACCGGATTAGAGAGCGGCAGCGACAGAATTGAGATGGTGTTTTGTGAATATCTGCCGGGACATATAAACGGCGGAACAAATGCCAAGGAGGGTGAGGTATTGCTCGTTTTAGAGAGGAAAAACGGGGAGATTTTTACCCATTGGGGAAAGATTGTTCCCATGTTGTATGAGAATGAGGAGAGCGGGAAGGTGTACTTTGTGAAAAAAGAGGAGTCAGGCGATTTGGACAGATGAGCCGTAGGGATAGAAGGAGATTTGGAAGATGGATATGTTGTGTGGAAGGCGAAACAGAGCATTAAAATTTATGATTCTTTTTTTCATATGCAGCGCTACTATAGGAATGTGTGCTTGTGCAGGCGGCAAGCCTGTGGAGAATCCTAATACATACGCCGTCAGTGGTAACGAAATGTGTACCAGCGTCAGCGACAATGATGCGGAACCGGATATACAGGAGATGAATATTTCCCATGAAATAGATGAGTACATGAAAAGATTTATGGGATTATATACGAGCAATGCACTGGAGGAGATGGAATCTCAGCTCATGATTGAGGAAGGGGAATTCAGCAGTCAAAATGAAAACGGAGCAACGATAATAAAATATTCGGATTTATCGGGTAATGCACTGCGCTATGAATTACATTATTATGGTGAAACAGGAAATAGAACTGTAAATTATTATTTATGCGAGAACTTTTATTGGATCAGCAGCCAAATGAATTATTATAGCAGCCCGATTTTTAAATCGGATTACTTAAATGTCTTATATAGCGAAGTGGAAAATTGGATTGTAATGGGTGAAACGGTTTATGTGATGCATGATTCCGGGAAGCTGGAGGAAGCGGATCAGGCACAATTGGAAATTCCGCTTCTGGAGGAAGTGGAGGGATACGCGCAAGAATGGGATTCTGGAGAGGTGCCCCAATTGGATGAGCCCATCGCCCCAGATTATATTGATAGCTCAATTATTGAATTTTGGGGAACAGAGGTAGATTTTACGGAGGAAATCGACTAGTGGAAAATGGGGAAAAATTATTGGCTGCCCTTGTAGTGACATTGGCATTGGCAGCCTTAGCAGGTGGTTGTCAATCCCATTTGGAAAAAGGTGCGGATGCCGAGCTACAGACAGAATCCCAAGCAAATGAGTGGGAGTTGGTGGAGGGTGACAAACCAAAAGAAACGGAGGAAACAGAAAGCACAATAATAGATGAATACAGCCAAGTCAAAAACGAATTTACGGAAGAGGGTTGGCTGGTGTGTGAAAGCTGGGGGAATTTTGATGAGGATGTGCCTTATGTGGAGGAAGAGATTTATGAAATCCTCAAGGCGGCTTATGCGGAAATTGATTTTAAGGGGGAATTTAAAAAAGGCGATTTGGACAAGTATGACGAGTACAAAGCCGTATTTCAGAAGCTGTTGCAAAACGAGGCTCCTTTTCTTGACAATGAGACAGGGGAGGAAACCTATATAAAGGATATCCCTGAATTGCACTATAATTCAAACAGTGCAGACCATGATGAAAATGCGTACAGATATTATTTTTTTGACATTGATGAGGACGGCCTGCCGGAAATGGGGATATGCAACAGGAAAGAAAGGGCGAATGAGATCTTCTTTTTTAAATCTGATTCCCAAGATGGAAAAATCAATTTGTGGCATCAGTCGGGGGGATGGCAGATATGGTTTGGCAGCGGGAAGCTGGGAAACTCATGGGGAGGCGGGCAGTATATGGCATTTACCGAGTTTGGTTCCGACAGAGAAGAAAAATGCAAAACAAATACCTTTACCATATATGATACAGAAAACTTGCGTATGGTTATGGCGCCTATATATGCAGACAAGCAAAAGGAAATAGAAATAACTGACGAGATGAAGAGTCAAGGGGTTTATGACCTTTTTTGGGGACAGTGGTATTTCCGCATAACAGATGAACAGTATTACGAACTAACAAATGGATATTGGGAGGCATATAAAACGGCAGAGGAAAGAATAAAGGATGTGACCTATACCTATGAGGAACTCTTCGGTTCACTATATTTGATTGGAGACCCCTGTAAACAGGAAGAATATGTGGATTCCCATCAGCAGATGGACTCAGGCACAAACAGCCTCAAAATCAGCAATGTAAAATTGGTGAAGGAAGTTGATATGGAAAACATACATATAGAATACCCTTATTTAAACTATGCATGGGATGAACCTTCAAGGAAAATCAATGAGCAGATATATAACCAAATAATATATTATGGCGGAGCGAAAGAAAATCTTACAGACAATGATGGAATAAGGACAGATGCAAATATAGCATATCATATCACATATGTGGATGATAACATAATAAGCATCCTTTTTAGTGGCGACATAGCTGATGGAATGAGTTATAACTATGTCAATGTGGGATTGAATTTTAACTTGCAAAGCGGAGAAATCCTCTCCATAGCCGATTTTTATGAACTGGCGGAAATAAGGGATTTGACCCAAAAGGCCGTGTCGGAAAAGCTGCTGACCAGCGAGAACCTTCCTCTTGACGGGGAGCAGAAGGAAACATACTTTAACGAATTTTTAAGAGAATTTGACACGGACGATTATATCAATCGGATGGATAACTTTTTTATAAAGGACGGCAGTGTCTGCTTTATAGCATCCCCTCCTCCGTCCTTTAAGGAGGAAATTTATATTGAATTGAAAGTGGAAGAAATGCCGGCAATCGCGGATATGGTTTTGGAAAGCAAGGGGGTAAACAAGTTTGGAACAAAAAAGTAACATAAGCCGATATCTGTCAGTTCTTGCCATCATCCTTTTGACGGCGCTGGTGTTTGGGATGGCAGGGGGACAAGCAAACAGGAACCAAGGAAGTGTACCCGACAGCCTGACAGGTGTGTCAGAAGAGAAAGAAGACCCCGCTGCCGGCTCAGCATTAGAGACATGGGAACAGGAATATCATAACAGTCCGGCGGCTGCGGTGGAAGAGGAAACAGAAACATGCTGGGAGGAGGCGTCCAATGTCTGCCAGACAGATTACACAAAAATCACCTATTCTGATGGTTTTTACTATTATCAGAGTGCGGCGGATCGCTATTACCTGTACCGTTCGGACGAAAGCGGGGAGAGCAGGAAATGTCTTGCAAAGCAGGTGCCACAAGAGATTTATGTGATGGGGGACTGGGTGTATTTCACCAATCTGTCTCAAGGCTCCCAGCTGTTTAAGATCAGGACGGACGGAAGCGGCATGGAGCTGGTCTGCGGGGAGAGAATTAAGCGTTTTCTGCCCATGGCAGGAAAGTTTTACTGCCTGGCTGAAACGGAGGATGGCGGCAGGATTTTTTCCTGTACGCAAGAGGGGGAGACGAAAAACCTTTTTGAAGGGAAATGCAGCTGGCTCTGTACGGATGGGGAACTTCTGTATTTTGAAACGGACAATCCTGAATGGGCGGACAGCGTAGATTTGGCGGAAAATGCGCAGGAAGAAGCGGAATCCCAGACGGTTGCCATGGATGGGGAAGGGAAGATAAAAGAAAAGTACAAAACAGTACTGGAAGGGCTGCTTCCAACGGAAAAGTATCTGTATTACCGAAAGACAAGGAAGTCGGGGGACAAGTATGTCAAGGAGATTCTAAGGCTGGACAGGCAAACGGGTAGCCTGAAGAGATATAGGTTGCCGGATATTTCAACAGTGTGGTGGGAAGATGTTTCTTATGCGGTCTGCCGTGGAGAAATCTATATATTCATGTATGACCACTATGTCCCTGCATACCATATCTTTCAATATCGGGAAGAAACGGAGGGATTTGAGGAAATCTGTCCACAGGGGGAATTTGAGGGAAGAAAGACCTTTTACAGCAAGGCGGAAGGCATCCATCTGGTCAACGGCAAGATTTTTTATAAAAGCTGGGAGGGAGAAGGTTTTGGGCAGCTCTGGCATGTGCTGGACATATCCGGCGGAGAAGGAGCCCTGTTTGAAGGGATGGAAGAGCCTGTGGCAGTGACCACGATGGGAGATAAGTGGTGGGGTGAGAGGTTCAGAGAGGGATATGTGGAGCAGGATATTGAGTACAGCGGGGAAAAGGAAGACGGGCAGGGATTCATCATGGCGACAGACCTGACGCTTCCAAGGATTGGCGGGGAAGTTCCTGCCGCTGATGTGATCAATGGGAAAATCAGGAGAGATGCAGAGCAGTTTTATGAAGAACAGCTTGCGTTTCATGAAACAGAGGAAGTACGGGAGGCAATAATTAATGCAGGAGGGGATACTTCAGGAGGTTCCCTATACTGCTGTCTGGCATATGCGGATGAGCGTTATGTGAGCATTGTATATCGAAGAGAATTGTATGCATATAGTGGAATAAGATGCAGGGAATATGTGACCAAGCTGTATTCATCAGAGACGGGGGAGGAACTGCAGCCCCGGGACTTGTTTGAGGCGGATTGGGAAGAGGCATCCCTGCGCCTTTCCTACCTTATCAGGCGAACAGAGACCGGAATTGAGTACTGTGATGGCGATTTGTTCTCCCTGGATGCAAAGGTGGACAAGGTATTTTATTGCCTTACAGAGAATGGGTTGGAGGTTTTTTGGAATGAGACTTTGGTAAATTATGCTGAACTTCATTTTATTATTCCATATGAGGAATTGGAGGATATTTGGGCACATTAAAGCTTGGCATCAAGGACGTTGTGAAGAACGAGAAAGTATAGAGGAAATGATAATGGATAAGATTGTTGAACTAATAAATATAGAAAGATGGGTTGATTGCTGTAAATTAAATTTGACAACTGGGGAAAAAGTTTATTGTAAAAGTTCGGAAAAAAGTAATGGGGAGACCGAAGTGGTATTTTAGGGTAATGAGGGAACAATAGATCTCTCAGGTCATATATCGTATAATAAAAGAGGAGCTTGAAAAATATGAGAGAAGAAATGCAGAAAAGAATTGATCAAACCGATTATTGGGATATGGAGATTTTAGATTTAAGAATTTCCTTTTTTGGTGATGAGGTAGAATTGCTTATCGATAATGATGAAGAAACTTGTTGGAAACTTTCTTTTTTATCGTGCTGGAAAGTATTATATGAAACAGATGCCAATTGGAGAAGAATTATTAATGTAAGAGATATGAAAGAGATTCAGCTTGGATATTATGGGCAGGATATTACAGTCAGTGAAAGTGTAACAGAAAAATTTTATAAAATAGATTTGGATTTGTCCATTATGGAAATGCATATTGAGTGTCAGGATATTTTAGTAGAAAAGGTCTTAAAAGAAAATGTAGATTTTTTTTGGACTCATTGAGATAGGAGGAACGAAGAATGAGTGGATATTGGGATTGTTTAGAAGAAAAGGAGTTGTTGGATAAAAGTCATGAGCCGGTTCTAATAGTCCTAAATCTGATAAGAAAAGCCCGATTTTTAGAAATACTTGAAGCTGTCAGTCAAGGAATAGGATTTGGCGTAGAATATGGCGCATGTATAATGCCAGACGATTTGGACGAATTTGATAAAGCCAATGGTAAAGAATTGGATGGGGTAGAATTTGGCACACATGGCGGAGATGATGTTGTTATAGATTACAACACTTTTTATTATTATTTATGTATTTTATGCGATAAATACTTAAAGGAGAATGTACACAAAACAGATATTGTTAAAAAATATCTGTTGGATTATTATAATAGATTTTCGCTGACAGAATCGAATAATGAATTAAAAGAAATAGATGAAGGTAAAGAGTTGGATGAAGGTAAAGAGATAGATGAAGTAAAAAAGATAGAAGTAGTGAATAAGAGACCCGAAAATAGGAACATCAGAACAATAATTAAATTCATAATAAATGTTTTGTTGTTTGCAATCATGTTCTTTTTTGTATTTATAGTAATGTTATTAAACCGAGATCCGTCGTATCAAGATAGATATACTTATAATGCGCAAGGAGTGATAGTCGGTTCTTTTTGTTTTGTATTTTTCATAAGTGAAATTTTGGTGTTGATTAATAGAAAAAAGTGGATTTGGATAGCCCTTTTCCTTCCTAATTTACTTACGCTTTATAAATTGCTGGATGTAGTGTATATAGAGACATTTCTGAAATAATAAAGTATGGTTGGAAGGGAGTTATTAAAATGGTGGGGAACGGGTATTTTGGTTAAGCGTGGAGATAGATTATGGTTCAGTATGAAATGTTTTTTACCAATGAATATATTGAGGAAATTGTCACTGATTTGGCAAATGCAATGCAGATAAATTTTTCCTTGCAAGATGTGGATAGGGCTATGCAAGAAAGAGATAAGCATAGCGTTAATAATGTATTATTTCTAAAAAAAGGAGAGCAATTTATTTGTATTGATTGTAATGATAAAGATTGGATATTTCCGTTGGTTGTAAGATGTGATGAACAAGAAAAGGAAAAAGTAAAAGAAATCATGATGAAATGGGATAATTTAATAAGGGCGGAATACAATCAGAAATTAACAAGTGACATATATGATGTGTATGGAAAGGAAGATAATTTTTTAAAACAAATAGAAGACTACTACAATGTTGCATTTTGTAGTATAGGGGGTACATAATGATATTTGAATATGAAGAATTAAAAGAATGTGTAGAAGAAGATTTTGAGCGGTTTTACAAGATGGGATTCGATGAAAAACAGATTTTCCCAGCTGTATTAAATGAATATGAACATGGTGAAGATTTTTGTTCGGTAGAAAATATTTGTGTTCATGTATTTTTAGTTTTAATCTGCGCAGAAAAGAATATGAATTGCAATGAGATAATTGAAAAACTAAATCAATTATTGGATGGGGTAGAGGAAAATGAAATAAAGGTTGAGCTTGGAAATGAGTATTCAAAATTTATTACAGATTTGAGTATGGTTAGAAAAATATAAGTAGTAGTATTTGAAAAGCACATTCCGCAAATTATGCTGTTGATACACTATGTGGAACATATTTTCATAGATGACAACAGAAAGACAAAATAAAATTTTAATATGGGGACATTTTGTACCCAAATAGGGGGTGAAAATATTATGATGCGTAAAGATTATAGCAGCAACACTTTAGTTTACGAACAATTTATTGATATATCATTTATGCCTAATGGACAACACGATTATACAGAGGTTGTGACTATGTGGAGAGGTGATTTTAGTTTTATTGTTGATTTAATTCCATTAAATGATGAAGGAATGTATGTTGGATTGGCGTTTCATTATCAAGTGGATAGACCATGGGAAGCAAATGAAGAAGAGCCATGGGAAATAGATAGTTTAGAACTGACATTAGAACAATTGCTATATGTGAAAAAAAGAATACACGAAATGAAACAAGCATCTTATTCTGAATGGGATATGACTCTGGTAGGTGATATTTGTGACGATATATGTGAGATTGTTAAGAAGGCGGAAAGTGGACAAGGAAAAGCTTTTATAACATACTATTAATGATCTCCAAATTGCAAATGAATGGGGATTTTTAAAAGGAGAATCATCACTTGTTGAATGTCAAAACATTGCTGAAATAGCTTTGGACGAAGGGAATAATGTAATTAAGGTGCATTCATATCGAGATGCTGGCATAAATTATATTCTTTACAATAATTTTGATAAAATACTGCAACCGCAAATGGTCACACCAATAGGAGTAAATATATGTTGGATAAAAGATATTATGAGGGATATGAGGGGGAAGGAGAGGTAAAAGTATGGAGTGATAATAATGGTGTAGAGAATGGGATGATTATATGGAGAGGGTTTTTTGAAACAATATTAGAAGGATGTTTTAGGACAGAATTTTTGAAAAATGGAATTAATGAGTGCTATTATAACCAGGATGGATTTTATGATAACAAATGGGAGATGCAATTTCCTTCTATTGTATTGCAAGAGATTAAAAGATTTGATGAGAATATGGTATATACAAAGAGTGAAGAAATAATAAATAAATCCAAGGAAGTTATTGTACAGCTTACGTTATTTATAAATAGTGCTATTGAAAATGGGCAAAAAATATATGTTGAGTATATTTAGTTACCAACAATTAGAATTTCCACAACGGATGTATTATATGTTGCCGAAACAGAAGGGAAACGGGTAGTTGTAAGGACGGATTTAACTCATGGTGGAAGATGATAAGTTCGGCGAGCAAATAAAAGAAATTAAACATGAATACATAGCCGAGACATTTTTTATATCGTAGGGAGAGAAGTAGGAATGAAACAAGTACACGAAAAAGAACTGGAAGTAAACGGTGTCAAGATATGCTATGATATTCCAATCAAAAAAGTAGTTGAATATGAAAAATTTTTTATTGTGCTGATACGTGAGAAAAAAGAGATTCCTAATAATATCATTGCGTATGATTACTCAGGGAATGAAATATGGAAAATAAACGACATTGTAAAAGCAAAGATTCCAAGAGGATACTATGATATGGAGAAGATATCAGAACATTTATTGAAAGCTTATTATGAGTTAGGAATAATATACGAAATTGATTTTACAACAATGTCAGTCATAAACGAAACATATATGAGATAGTACTCCGGAAAATTATGGCGCAAAGCCAGCATTAAGTACATTAAATAAAAGTGTTAGGGAGGAAAAATAAAATGATAGAATTGCATGGCTGGGTAACCATTAGAGGAACATATAAAGTAACTTTTGAAGAAGATAATGAGGATATTTTGATTGATAACATAAAAAAAGAAATTGAAAATTTATCATGGTTTAAGCCTCAGGTAAAAGCTTTAAATGGTGACTGTTTTCTTGAGTTTACAATATTTGCTAATAGACAAAATCCCCAAACAGAAGAAGTGTTTAAACTTTATAAAAAAATAGGGGAGTTGGCGTGTGGCAGCTATGGATTAATTTATTTATATGATGATGAGGCTGTTGGAAGGGAGAACCAGTTTCAAGTTTTTTCACTATCCAGGGGTAGTATAAAAGAACACATTGATTCTTATTTATCGCCAATTATACCAACTATTGAAGATGCGGAGTAAAATGTGACAACTATAGGGAAGCTTTGCGTCCGCGGTGACCAATTGTACCATGGTTCAATCAACCAGGAGGAGGAACACAATAAAATGATAGTAAATGAACTTAAAAACAAACTGGATGAAATAGGTGTTCCTCAAGATTTATATTCTATTATGATTGGTGGATTGCCAAATGAGAGATTATGTATAGTGAAAGAGGAAATGTGGCAAGTATATTACAGTGAGCGTGGCAAAAAAGTAGGGCAAAAGTTTTTTGAAACTGGAATATTTTTATGGAAAGATGAAAAGATATTCGACGATTTAAAATTTATCCAATGGAGTACAGAACAATGATTGCTATTGATAATAATAAAATAATTATGAGCGATAGAACCATAGAGTTTAACGAAAAAGTATTAGAAGCAGTAGAGATTGATAACAAGCTGATAGTTGTATTTGAAACAAATAGGGATGACGGATTTGATAATGTATATTGTTATAAATATGATAAAACTGAGTTATGGAGGATACAACCTGCTCCAAAAGAAATTGCTGGAACTGCAAGAACAACATATGTTGGCGTTGATAAGGAAAATGGTTCGTGTCGAGTTGTTGATTTTTTTGGAAGACGATTCAAGGTAAATATTTTATCTGGAGAGATTTTGTCAAAAGATATTGTCAAATAATGTGTACGGAAATGGCATGGCGACTATCGAACAATTACAGCTATTAAAAGATGGATATTGGGAGGTTCCATGGAAAGGAAAAGGGATGGAACAGATTAATGATAACTATTATAAAGGATTTGAAGGAGAACCAGAAATTCAATTTATTTGCAGGAAGGGTGAAACAAGCGAGATTTTTGTGATATGGGAAGGATATTTTGATCAAATAATGAGGTTAATAAAACCTGACGATGATGGCTGGAAAGGCTTAGCTTACTATTATCATTTGTGTCTGGGATGGTATGAAGAAAGTCCGTGGGTTGTACAAGATTTACATACAGCATTAAAGCAATTTGAATCAATTGATAATGAAATGATAAGTGGCAAAGCTGCTGAAGTTTTAAAGATATTATGTAATCTGTTCAAAGATGCGATACGATATCGATTTGAGATTTATATTAATAGAGAATAACGCTAGGAAAGACAAGAATAAATACACCGCAACAATTTTTGGATAAAATATACGAGGCGACAAATCAATGAAAATAGTGATTTCATTAGAAGAAAGATATCGAAACTTTAAAGGAACTTTTGAAAAATGTGGGATTTTTTTGCTTCGGAAGAGCAATGATATTATTGAATATAATTTGTTTGAAGAATTTTCAGTGAATGTTGTCAGTTTTTTACATGAGGATACATTGAATATTTT
>CAMWLG010000013.1 GCA_947175035.1 uncultured Lachnospiraceae bacterium
CCTTGGTAAACTTTTCCTTCAGTGCCTTCCATGCCTCACCGGTAGGACTCGGGGCTCCCTCGGTCTTTGTGCCGGATATCACCAGAACCCCGTCATCGGTAATCTCCCACTCGACCCCGGATTCATTCCCGTAATCGTACCCATGAAGAATAATCCCTTCCGCCAGCCCGGTAGGAAAAGATTCATATACTGTTCCGTCCGCATCCCGCATCTTTACAGGCAGTGCGACTTCTTTCTGCAGATTCGTGAAGGTTTTCAGCGTCGTGATTCTGCTGCAGCCGGAAAACATATCGCTCATATCCGTAACCGATTTGATATCCAAACCGCTCACATCCAGATTGGTCAGGCCGCTACAGCCATAAAACATGCGGCTCATATCCGTGACCTTCCCTGTGTCAAAACCGGACAAGTCAATCTCTGTAATATTGTCGCAGCCTTCAAACCAGCTGGCAGTAGAATCAATATTTCCGGCGGTGATCACCACCTTTGTAAATTGATCCTTCAGCGCCTTCCATGCCTCACCGGTAGGACTCGGGGCGCCTTCAAGCTTTGTGCCGGATATCACCAGAATCCCGTCCTCGGTAATCTCCCATGTGACCCCAAACTCACTCTCATTCTCATATCTATATAAAATAATGCTCTCTGCAAGCCCCATCGGAAAAGCTTCATATACCTTCCGATCCGCAGCCTGCATCTTTACAGGCAGGGCAACCTTTTTCTTCAGATTCGGGAAAGTTTTGATCATCGTGATACCGCTGCAGCCGGAAAACATACGGCGCATGTCCGTGACAGTTTCCGTGTCAAAACCGGACAGGTCGATCTCTGTGATATTGTCGCAGCCTTCAAACCACCCAGCCGTGGAATCGATATTTCCAGCAGTGATCACTACTTTTGTAAATGCATATTTCCGTTCCAGCCATCGCATACTGAGCTTTGGCGTGTCCGCAAGCTTCTCCCCAGCTATGGTCAGCACGCCGTCCTCGCCGATCTCCCATGTGACCCCGGACTCACTCCCGGAATTGAGAACCGTGCGGCTATCATCCGCATACAGATAAATTCCTTCCGACAGATTCAGCGGGAATTTTTCGTAGATGTGATTCTGCTCATCGCACATCCGTACAGGCAGATCCACATCCTGCGCCAAATTCGGGAATGTTTTCATCTGGACAATCTTGCTGCAGCCGAAAAACATTTCCCACATACTTTTAACCGCTTTGGTATCAAAGTTGCTCACATCCAGACTTGTCAAACCGCTGCAGCCGTAAAACATCATACTCATATCTTTGACAGTACTGGTGACAAAGCCCCTTACATCCAGACTGGTCAGACCATCGCAGTTCATAAACATTCCACTCATATCCGTGACATTACCGGTATCAAAGCCGTTCACGTTCAGACTTGTCAGGCCACTACAGCCCTCAAACATATACGCCATATCAGTAACTTTATGAGTATCAAAGCTGCTTACATCCAGACTCTTCAAGCTGCTGCAGCCCGCAAACATGTCGCGTATATTCTCGGCATTACTGGTATCAAAGCCGCTTACATCCAGACTTGTCAGGCTGCTACAGTCGGCAAACATCCCAATCATGCTTGTGACCTTTGCCGTGTCAAAATTTGACATATCAATCTCTGTGATCTTGCTGCATCCTTCAAACCAACAATCTGTGCAATCAACGTTCTCTGCGGTGATCACAACTTTAGTAAAGAAATTTCTTCGATCCTGCCATCGCATGTCAAGACTCGCACCCTCAAGCATCTTCCCGGAAATCGTCAATACTCCGTCTGCGCTGATCTCCCATGTAACCCCGGACTCACTCCCGGAATTAAGAACCGTGCGGCTATCATCTGCATATAAATAAATACTTTCCGAAAGATTGCGCGGAAAATTTTCATAGGTGTGATTCTGCTCATCGCACATCCGCACAGGCAGGTCAATCTCCTCCGTTAAGTTTCGAAATGTTTTAAGTGTAACGATATTATAGCAGCCAGCAAACATATCATATGCTGCCCAAACTGCTTGAGTATCAAAACCACTCACATCCAGACTCTCCAAGCTGCTACAGTCGCAAAACATCCCCCCCATATTCTTGACGTGACTGGTATCAAAACTACTCACATCCAGATTCTTCAAACTGGTACAGCCACCAAACATCCACTCCATATCCGTGACATTACCAGTATCAAAGCCTCTTACATCAAGACTCTCCAAGCTGCTACATCCTGAAAACATAGAGCCCATATTCGTGACATTACCGGTATCAAAGCTACTCACATCCAGACTCTTTAAGTTGAAACATTCACGAAACATTCCGCTCATATCTGTAACATTACTGGTATCAAAGCCAGACATGTCAAATTCTGTAATACTATCACAAAAGGCAAACCAATAATTTGTAGAATCAATATTCTTGGCAGTGATCACTACTTTTGTAAAGGAATCTTCCACTCTCCATTGCGGCTTAATACTCGGCGTACCTTCTGTCTTCTCCCCCGATATCGTCAGCACACCGTTCGAAGTAATCTCCCATGTGACCCCGGACTCACTTCCGGAATAAAGCACGGTAATGTCCTCATCCGGATCGTCCGACGTTCCTGAACTCATCGAATAAATCTCCGCTTGGTCTCCACCTGATACTTCCGGTGTGACTGCTTCTGTCTTGTATTCTTTCCCTGAGATTTCTTCCGCTCTGACATAATCCACATTGGTAAGTCCCAACGCAACCACCAAAGCCCATGCCAACATCCGCCTTGCTTTCTTCATGTTCCTGCCCCCTGCTTAAACTGAAATGTTTTTGATATGACTCCTGCTTCTATTCGTTATTTCCTGCCGAAATCAGTCGTCATTTTCCATACACTTTGAGAGCGCGAGCGTCCCTGTGCGGGCCACCTCCACAATGCTGATGCTCTGCAAAAGCTTTAAAAACAGCCGAATCCTCTCCGGTGTGTCGCAGACCTGAATCATCATAAAATGTTTGGACATATCCACGATCTCAGCCTTCATGATATCACACAGCTCCGTGATATCCCGACGGTTATTCTTATTATATTTTACCTTGACCAGCATCAGCTCTCTGGTGATACACTGCTGCTCCTCAAAGGTCTTGACTTTGATGACATCCAGCTTTTTGTTGAGCTGTTTTTCAATCTGTTCGATGGTGCGCTCGTCACCGCTGGATACAATGGTCATACAGGAGATATCCGGCGCGTCCGTCTCCCCCACAGCCAATGAATCAATATTGAAGCACCGTCTGGAAAAAAGACCTGCAACCTTGCAGAGTACACCGGAGCGGTTCTCCACCCAAACGGAATAGATTCTCTTCTTCATATCGGATTCCTCTTTCTATCTTCTCTCATTTTATCTTTTCTTGCTATTTTACCAAATCCATGGGGTCTATCAGGCATTCCAGCAGCATGGACTCATCCTTTGCCAGAAAAGCATCAATGGTCTCCTCCGCCCGGCTCATATCGCAAAGACGCAGGAAAGGCATCTCATAAGCCGCAGCCAGCTTCTCCAAATCAGGGCTTCCCGACAGGTCCACCACGGAATAATTGTCTTTGTAGGTATAATGCTGATACTCCCTCACCATGCCCAGATAATTATTTTTCAGGACAATGATCTTTACGGGAACCTTGTGCTGCCGCATGGTGGCAAGCTCCATCATGGACATCTGGAAGGAACCGTCGCCACAGACGGCAATCACCTGTTTGTCGGGCGCCGCTATCTTGGCTCCCATCGCCGCCGGAATGGAATATCCCATGGTGCCCATACCGCCGGAGGTGAGGAATTTCCCCTTTTTCACGATATGATAGCCGCAGGACCAAATCTGGTTCTGTCCCACGTCTGCCACATAGATCGCGTCCTCCTGCATCTTCTCGGAGAGCATGGTAATAAATGCCGCCGGATCCACATAATCCGGATTCGGTGTGCGTTTCGTCTCCATGGTCACACGGTATTCATTCAGCATAGCAAGCCATTCCTCACAGCTGCATTGAACCTCTTCCTTCTCAAAGTCTTCAAAAATATGCTTGGCGTCTCCCACCAGAGGAATCGTCGGTCCCGCGTTCTTGCCAATCTCGGCAGGATCCACATCAATATGCACCAGCACCTTCCCCCGCGTGATCAAATCCGGCTGGTTCACGGCACGGTCAGCCACTCTCGCTCCTACCATGATCAACAGATCAGACTCATTCATGGCACGGTTTGCATAAGCCCTGCCATTATTGCCCACCATGCCAAAATACAATGGATGTTTGGTAGGCATGATCCCGATTCCCATCATTGTGGACACCACGGGAATCTGATGTCTCTCCGCAAAATTTCTAAGCTCCCCTTCGGCATCGGCGAGAAGCACCCCGCCCCCGGCACAGATAATGGGTTTCTTTGCCCGCTCCAGCTCTTTGATGACCTTTTTGATCTGCACCGCGTTTCCCTTGACCGTGGGCTTATAAGTCCGCAGGGAAACCTCCTCGGGATATTTGAATTTATTGATGGGTGCATTTTGTATATCAATGGGAATATCAATCAAAACAGGACCCTTTCGACCGGTATTCGCAATATAGAATGCCTCCTTGAAAACCTGCGGAATGTCATTCGCATTCTTCACAAGATAGCTGTACTTGACAAAAGACTCCACAGCTCCGGTGATGTCCGCCTCCTGAAAGACATCACTGCCCAAAAGCTCACTGTTGACCTGTCCCGTGATACAAATCAGGGGAATGCTGTCCGCGAACGCCGTGGCAATCCCTGTAATGACATTCGTGGCACCCGGGCCGCTGGTGACAGCACACACCCCGGGACGTCCCGTGATACGCGACACCCCGCTGGCCGCGTGTGCGGCATTCTGCTCCGTGCGGATCAGAATCGTCCGAATCTCAGACTCCAGTATACTATTATAAAAAGGACAGATTGCGACACCCGGATAACCAAATACCGTGGTAACTCCCTCAGCCTCCAGACATTTTACAATGGCATCTGCTCCAATCATTCTAATTCCTCCTTATCACTGCATTCTACGGCAGCTCTTACGTTCATGTTGTATGCAGTCTATTCTACCACATCTACTCTGGTTCGTTCAAGCGTTTCGCCAATTTTACGGCATCCGCCGCATCCTTGGAGTAACCGTCCGCCCCAATCTCATCAGCGTAGTCCTGTGTGATCACCGCGCCGCCGATCATAATCTTGGCAGAAAGTTTCTCTGCCTTTGCCGCCGAAATGACCTCTCTCATACGCTGCATTGTAGTAGTCATCAACGCCGACAAGGCGATAATCTGTGCGTGATGCTCCTTTGCTGCGTCAATAATGCGCTCGGCGGGCACGTCCTTACCCAAATCAATCACCCGAAAGCCATAATTTTTTAACATCAGCGCCACCAAATTCTTGCCAATATCATGAATATCACCCTCCACGGTAGCGATCACTACCACCGGTTGGTCTCCTCCTCCCGTCTCCTCCAAGAGCAGGGGCTCCAAGATCTCGATGGAATTTTTCATAGCCTCGGCGCTGGCAATCAACTGGGGCAGGAAATATTTCCCCTTGTCAAAATACTCGCCAACCTGGTTAATGGCGGGCAGCAGCACGTCGTTCAACAGCCTGTCCGGCGCTTCTCCCGCTCCGAGTGCGGCCTCCGTCAGCCGCCCGATGCCGTTTCGATTCCCCTTTAGGACGGCATTATATAGATCGGCGCAGTATACAGAGACAAACTGCGGGGCAGCCTTTGTGGAAGAACTGTCAGTCACACCACTGTGCGCCTGTTTACTTTCCGGCTGCAGATTCGCGGACGTATTTCCTGCATTCATAACAGCAGGCTTTGTCGCCTCCTGCTCCTCCCTTCTGGCCTTTACCTCTCCTGCATATTCAATATAGCGCAAATCCGCACCAGGTTTATTCAAGAGCAAATCTGCTGCCAAGGCACAGCTCATCAACAACTCCTGCGAGGGATTGGCAATCGCCATGGTCAGCCCCTCCCTGATCGCCAGAGTCAAAAATGCCGTGTTCACAAAGCTGCGCTCCGGCATACCAAAGGAGATATTGGAGAGCCCACAGATCGTGGCAAATCCCTGCTCCTTACAGAAACGAATGGTTTCCAGCGTCTCGATTGCCGCGTTTTTGTTGGCTCCCACGGTTGTCACCAGTCCGTCCACGACAATATCCTCTTTGCGCATCCCAAGGTCATATGCCGCTTCGCTAATGGTTCGGATAATCTGCTTTTTCTCATCCAGATCCTTGGGAAGCCCCTGGTCTGACAATGGCAGCAATATAAACATAGCTCCGTATTTTGCCGCAATGGGCAAAAGCTTCTCAAACTTTTCCTTCTCATAGGATATGGAATTGATCAATGCTCTGCCAGGGTAATGCCGAAGTGCCGCCTCCAACACATCCACATGACTGGAATCCAGCGCGAGGGGCAGATTGGTTGCCTCTCCCACCTCCTCTAATACCCGAAGCATCATGGCCTTCTCATCAATTCCGCTCATTCCCATATTGATATCCAAAATCTGCGCCCCACAGTTCTCCTGCTCCTCCGCAAACTTTAGTACTCTGTCTGTATTTCCCTCCCGAAGCTCCGCTTGAAGAGTTTTCTTGCCGGTGGGATTGATTCTCTCACCCACCACCATAAAACCGCCATCCAAGCCAAACTCCACAGTTCTGCGCTCGCTGGAAAGGAAACGCACGCCGGCCTGACGGCGCGGAATATCCAATTGCCTTTTTCCCTGCAAAGCATCGTGCAAGGCTCTGATATGTTCCGGCGTGGTACCGCAGCACCCGCCTAACAGAGAGGCTCCCTTTGCCGCCAGAAGCTTCATCTCGGTGCTAAACACTGCCGCGTCCATGTCATAACAGGTATTCCCCTGCTCGTCCAAGGAGGGAAGCCCGGCATTTGGTTTAGCGATCACGGGAATCGTGGTGACCGCAGTAATATTTTCAATGACCTCCTGCATCTTTGCCGGTCCGGTGGAACAATTCGCACCGATGGCACACGCGCCAAGACTCTCTGCAACCACCGCCGCAGTGCGGGCATCCGTGCCATACAACATACATCCGCTTGGCTCAAAGGTAAAACTTACCATCACCGGCAGGTCACAGACCTCCTTAGCTGCAATCAATGCCGCCCTAGTCTCAGCCAGACTCATCATGGTCTCAACCACCAACAAATCCACTCCCGCTTTCACAAGCAGTTGAATCTGTTCTTTGTAGATGTCAATCAGGGTCTCAAGTTCCATACTGCCCATGGGCTTTAGCTGCTCTCCGGTCATAGTAATATCTCCGGCGATATAAACCCTGCGCCCCGAAGCCGTCTGTGCTGCCCTTCGGGAGATCGCCACCAACTCATGGATCATGCTTTCCATCTGACCCTCAAGCCCGTACTCCGCGAGCTTTACCTTATTCGCAGTAAAGGTTGGGGCATAGAGGATATCCGTGCCGACCGCCACATACTGCTCCTGCAGATCCTGCATGATATCCGAGTGCTCCAGAATCCATTGTTCCGGACAAACTCCGGAGGGCATTCCTGCCTTGACCAGATTGGAGCCCGTAGCCCCATCCAAAAAAATAATATTTTCCTGTGTCAGTTCCCGAAACTCTTCCTTCGTCATGATATTGTACTTCCTATATTAAAAATGATATATGATACAACATAAAATTTATTGTACCATATCACTGCCTACTGCGCAAATAACTTCTTAAGATTTCTTTTAATTGTTGCGAATATGTGAGAAATATGATAAGTTTTTATAGTAGATTTCAGGTAATTACGATTTTATTGGAGGAAACGATTTTGAGAAGAAAAAGATTTCTTCTGCTTACAGGGCTGCTGGCTGCGGTTATGCTGAGTGCCTGTGGCACTGACCCCAAATTACAGCAGTTTAAAAAAGATATGGATGCCTTCTGTGACACTGTGGCTGATTTGCATGAATCCATTAACAATATTGATGCGGAGTCCGCAAACGCCTCCGCCCTAGCTCTGGACTATTTGGATGATTTAGATAAACAATTTCAAAAATTTGCTCAATTTGATTTCCCCGAGGAATATGATTATCTGGAAGAGCTTGCCAGCGAGGCAGGGGAATACATGAGTGAAGCGGTTCAAAGCTATCATGAAGCCTATGCTGACGGAGGTTATGATGAAAACACCGGAAATTATGCCAGAGAAAATTCCGCAAGAGCTCTCAAACGCCTTCAAGTGATTCTGGATATTTTACACGGGGACAACCCCACGGCAGATACCTCAAAAATCGGAAGCTCGACGGAATCTTAAAATTCCATTTGTGTTCTGTAAACCGGGTAGAGGAGATTTTCCTTACGCACCCCTGCACATAAAATAAGCTGCCGTGTGATTCACACGACAGCTTTTATCATCTGATGATTTGTAATCAAATTATCTCTAATCCAATTATTTCAACAGCTGAATCTTACCAATCAGAGGCAGAGGCTTCTCCTCATCCTTGCATGCAGAAACAATACCCATAATAGCAAACACGAACAGAACAACATCAGCGATACATGCAACAATAGCACCAACAACGGGAATAACCATAATAATACTACAGATGATGTATCCGAGTGCCAATACAAGTCCCTGATTCAGATGAAACTTAGCGCCTTCCTTGTCGCCTGCAAGAAAAGCTATCAGCCATAAGACAAGACCAAGATACGCCAAAATACTAGTTACTTTCTTATTCATAATTTTCTCCTTTTCCGCCCTCATAAGGACTGTAAAATATATATTTAACATGTTTAGCGACATGTCAGCGCCATTTTTACATAACAATATGGAAACAAAACTTTAACACATTTTTGAGCACAAAATTGACCGCGAGCACAACCAACGCGCCATACATGATCCGCTCATGAAATATCATTCCTTTGATCCGTGGAACATGCAGCTTTTCCAAGGTGTGACTCAACATAAAACATCCATACATCAATGCTAAATACATCACCAGCGGATGATACCATGCCGACATCAGGAAATCACCCTGCATAAACGCGATCACGGCTCTCGTCCCTCCACACCCGGGACAATAGATTCCAAAAAACTTCCAAAAAAGACATTCCACGGCGGGCAGAGCAGGTACAATCCACATAACAACGACATATGCACTGCCCAGTACAACGGGGAGCATAATCCATCCCAATCTGTAGAGCGCCTCCTCCGTGGTCAATTCTCTTTTTGTATCTCCATTCATCTCCTAACACACCGGCTTTAATAATACAAAGACGGATCTGCCGCAACCCCTATAAACACAAGAGCCCAATATGCAATCCCTATCAAGCTGAACACGCCCCCCACAATGGAACAAATAAGCCCCGCAGTCGCAACACCAGTCTTAACTTGCTTGTTGGCGGAAATCGCCATAATAATGCCTGCGATAGCGAAGATAATGCCCACACCGCAGCAGCAACTCAACACAATCGAGACAATCCCCATCACGAGAGACGCAACTGCAAGACCAGGAGTTGAACCTTCATTGGAAGCCGCCGGCTCTGCATATGTAGATGAATAAACATTCTGTGTATTATCCTGATAATTGTTGCTTTGATAAGTGCCACTTTGGTAATTATTGCTGTTCTGATAAGTGTTGCTCTGGTAGCTGCTCTCTTGGTATCCTCCGCTATAAGTATTCTCTGTGGAACCTGACGCCTGACCATTCTGGTTGTTCTGATCATTCTGAAAATTCTGTCCGTCCATTTCTCTCTCCTTTAATCTGCTATATTATTCTCTATTTCTTTCTCTGAAAATTCCCACAAGAGACATAATATCAAAAATAATATGGATTGTCAATTTAAACTACAAAAATATTAGCAATAAATATAAATACCATTTCTTCCCAAAAAAGGGCTGCCCTTCTCACAGCTCATTGCAGTGATACGGACAGCCTGTTTATCTTTTTAAAATCCTTTTTAGAAACGATTTTCCTTCGCTGCTTCCTCAATAGACACAGCCACAGCCACAGTCATACCAACCATAGGGTTATTGCCTGCGCCGATCAGTCCCATCATTTCCACATGAGCGGGAACGGAAGAAGAACCTGCAAACTGTGCGTCCGAATGCATACGTCCCAAGGTATCCGTCATACCATAAGAAGCGGGGCCCGCAGCCATATTATCGGGGTGAAGGGTACGACCTGTACCACCGCCGGATGCAACAGAGAAATACTTCTTGCCCTGCTCAATACACTCTTTCTTGTAGGTGCCTGCAACGGGGTGCTGGAACCTGGTGGGATTGGTGGAGTTACCAGTGATAGACACATCCACACCCTCCTTGTGCATGATCGCCACGCCCTCACACACATCGTTGGCGCCATAGCAGTTTACTTTAGCGCGAAGCCCATCGGAATAGGACTTGCGGAACACTTCCTTCACAGTGTTGGTATAAGGGTCATACTCTGTCTCAACAAAAGTAAATCCGTTGATACGGGAGATAATCTGTGCCGCATCCTTACCAAGACCGTTCAAAATAACTCTCAGCGGTTTCTGACGAACCTTGTTCGCCTTCTCTGCGATACCGATTGCGCCCTCTGCCGCCGCAAAGGACTCATGACCTGCCAGGAAGCAGAAACACTCGGTCTCCTCCTCCAAAAGCATTTTACCAAGATTACCATGGCCAAGACCTACCTTACGGGTATCCGCAACAGAACCGGGGATACAGAATGCCTGAAGCCCCTCGCCGATTGCAGCAGCCGCGTCAGCCGCTTTTCTGCAATTCTTCTTAATTGCAATCGCTGCGCCTACCGTATATGCCCAACATGCATTCTCGAAACAGATGGGCTGAATACCTTTCACCTGATTATATACATCAAGACCGGCATCCTTGGTGATCTTCTCAGCTTCCTCAATGGAAGAGATGCCGTAGCTGTTAAGTACAGAATTGATTTTGTCAATTCTTCTTTCATATGATTCAAATAAAGCCATCTCGCGTGTCCTCCTTCTCTTATTCCTGTCTGGGGTCGATAATCTTCACTGCATCAGCTACACGGCCATACTGACCCTTAGCCTTCTCCCATGCTGTTGTGGGATCATCGCCCTTCTTGATAAAGTCGGTCATCTTGCCAAGGCTTACAAACTGATATCCGATGATCTGATCCTCAGCATCCAAAGCGATACCTGTCACATAGCCTTCCGCCATCTCCAGGTAACGAGGGCCTTTCTTCAAAGTGCCATACATGGTACCAACCTGGCTTCGGAGTCCCTTGCCCAAGTCCTCCAAACCGGCACCGATAGGAAGACCATCCTCGGAGAACGCGCTCTGGGAACGACCATAGACAATCTGCAGGAACAGCTCTCTCATCGCAGTGTTAATAGCATCACACACAAGGTCTGTGTTCAATGCCTCCATCACAGTTCTTCCGGGAAGAATCTCCGCAGCCATGGCAGCGGAATGGGTCATACCGGAACAGCCGATGGTCTCCACCAAAGCCTCCTGAATGATACCCTCCTTGACATTCAGTGTCAGCTTGCAGGCACCCTGCTGAGGGGCACACCAGCCAATACCGTGTGTCAATCCGGAAATATCCTTCACTTCCTTCGCTTTTACCCATTTTGCTTCTTCAGGAATGGGGGCACAGCCGTGATTTACACCCTGTGCAACAGGACACATTTCTTCAACTTCTTTTGAATAAATCATGTGAAATCTCCTTTCAAATCTAGTGCTTATGATATTTTACCAAAAAATACCACAATCGGTATTTCCATTTTCTCACATTTAGATGGAAAAATCTAGTAGTTTTGAGAAAATTTTAAAGAACTTTTACCGCTACGCTAAGATCATCCTGTCACAAACGACCGGTCGCTACGCTAAGATCATCCGGTCGTTGGCGAACTCGCCGCCGCTGGCTTCCTCGAATTTGGCCAATAGATCCCGCACGTGCAGCCCTCTTTTCTCCTCACCGCTGACATCATAGATCACTTTTCCCTCGTGCATCATGATCAATCGATTGCCATGGGCAATAGCGTCCTTCATGTTATGTGTCACCATCATGGCGGTCAGATGATTCTCAGAGATAATCTGGTCGCTGATCTCAAGCACCTTCGCCGCGGTTTTGGGATCCAGTGCCGCCGTATGTTCATCCAACAGTAACAGCTCAGGCTTTTTCAGGGATGCCATGAGCAATGTGATTGCCTGCCGCTGTCCGCCCGAAAGCAGTCCCACCTTGCTGGTCATACGATCTTCAAGCCCAAGTCCAAGCACTTGCAGTTTTTCACGAAACATCTCCCGCTCCGCCTTGGAAATGCCCCAGCGCAATGTGCGGCGCTGCCCTCTACGGTAAGCAATCGACATATTTTCCTCAATATCCATTGTCGCGGCGGTGCCCGTCATGGGATCTTGGAACACCCTCCCTAGATAGGGGGCGCGCTTATGCTCCGGAAGGTCGGTAATATCTGTGCCATTAATCACGATACTGCCACCGTCAATCGGCCACACACCCGCAATGGCATTCAGGGTTGTGGACTTCCCTGCCCCATTTCCGCCTATGATTGTGACAAAATCCCCTTCATTTAGGTTTAGATTCACACCGTCCAGCGCCACTTTTTCATTGATGGTGCCGCGGTTGAACACCTTATGGACATCTTTGATTTCCAATGCATAACTCATGACTTTGCCACCCCTTTCTTCTGCGCCCTTTTCTCCTTCAGATAGGGAATGGACAAGAATACAGCGACAACAATGGCTGAGAGCATCTTCATGTACTCGGAAGGCATCTTCAGCCAGAGCACGAACTGGTATACAATGTAATAAATCACCGCGCCGATGATCACCGAAACCAAAGTAAACGCAAACGCAAATTTTCTCTTACTTGCGAATTTGCCAAACATTACTTCGCCAATGATCACTGCCGCCAAACCGATCACGATAGCGCCACGTCCCATATTGACATCTGCAGCACCCTGGAACTGTGCATAGAGTGCACCGCAAAGCCCCACCAGACCGTTGGAAAGCATCAGAGCCAACACTGTGATATACTTTGTGTTAATGCCCTGCGCTCTCGCCATATTAGGATTACAGCCCGTGGCGCGAACTGCCTGCCCGCTCTCCGTCCCGAAATACCAATACAACACCATCACCAGCACCAGCAAAAACAGAATTACCTCAGCAAAAAACAGAAGCTTAGAAGCAGTTGAGCCGCTGGTCACATATCGCAGTGACATGACAAGCGGATGGTTGTCCACACTCACCGGCTGATTTGCTTTTCCCAAAATGATCAGATTGACAGAATACAGGGATATCTGGCTCAGGATACTCGCCAAGATTCCCGGAATTCCCAGAGCGGTATGCAGCAGTCCTGTGACCAATCCCGCCATCATTCCCGCCAAAAACGCCAAAGGCAGAGAAAGAATCGGTGATACACCGCTGCGAATCAGCATAACCGATACCGCCGCGCCGGTGGCAATCGAGCCATCCACTGTCAAATCAGCAAAATCCAGCAGTCGGAAAGTGATATAAACGCCCAGTGCCATCACGCCCCAGACCATTCCCTGTGCGATGGAACCAGGCAGTGCCCGAAGCAACGCAACGGGATTCAACGACATAAAGTATTCCATATTTCTTCTCTCCTTTGATTTCAAAGACGGGGATACCGCATATTGGCGTCATCCCCGTCTGCATTTACCTCATCCTATTGGATTTTATTGATCCAAGATGCCACGCCCGATTACTACTCGATCACTACATAGTCATCAGGAATGGTAATTCCCAACTCCTCACATATCTTTGCATTGTATTTCTTGGTAACAGGCGCATAGCGAACTTCCATGGTGCTGATGTCAGCGCCCTCAACAAGAATCTCATATGCCATCTCACCGATGACATAGCCCAGATCATAGTAGCTGATGGACAAAGTAGCAATACCACAGCCGCTGCAAATACCCTCCTCGCCAGCGATTACAGGAATCTTGGCGGGAACCACGATATTGTACACCGTCTCGGTAGCCGCAGCCAGCGTGTTATCAGTAGGAATGTAAAGTGCGTCACACTCGCTTACAGCGTTCGTTACAACAGACTGAATCTCATTGGAATCAGCAATCCCATACTCTTTATAAGCAATGCCGTCCGCCTCCAACTCAGCCTTAAACAAATCAATCTGGAATACGGAATTGGTCTCTGCGGAGCAGTACAACAGTCCTACCTGCTTCACATCGGGAACCAACTCCAAAAGGATATTCTCCTGCTCAGAAATAGGCGCCAGATCAGAGGTTCCGGAGATGTTTCTCCCGCTTGCCCCGGACCAGTCAGCTACATCCAGCGCAGCGCCATAATCAGTGACAGATGTTCCCAAAATAGGAATCTCCGTGGTAGCTGCAGCCGCACTCTGAAGGGGAGATGTCGCATTTGCCAGAATCAGATCAACACCATCAGACACAAAACCGTTACAGATGGTAGCCGCAACAGGCTGTTCGCCCTGTGCAAGCTGCTCGTCAAAAGTAACCCTGTCGCCAAGCTTCTCTCTCAAAGCGTCCTGAAAACCATCCGTAGCCGCATCCAAAGCGATATGTTCCATTAACTGGCAGATGCCAATCTTGTAGGTCTTGCTGTCATCTGCGGGTGCAGCGGCACCAGACCCTGTTGCTGTAGAAGACTCGTTTGCTGCGGAAGACCCGTTGGAAGGTGTACCACTCTGATCGCCGCATGCCGTCAGACTCATAGCAGTCATTGCTGTCACAAGTAACAATGCTAAAATTTTCTTTTTCATAATTCTCCTCCTGAAATACTATACTTTAAGGCTCTTACCGCTTTATCCGTTTAAAGCCTTAAACAAACTTCCCGTCAAATATACAACATAATCATTGGAAAGTCAATCATTTGTGTAAACTAATGTGCCTCCATTCGATAAATTCGCCAATTCTCTTCCTCTGCTATTAACATACAATCCGTTAACAACCGATTAGTCATTTCCTCACTGGGTCTAAAATATATTCCTGTATCCCACACCACATATTCCGGATATTTCTTTGGATAATGTTCCCAATAGGTATATAGACGTTCATCAAAAGTAGGTGTACAAATGGTGGAAAAATTACTAACCTGTTGTTCCCCTTGAAGATAGAGTACAACATCCGTACCTACAAAAAGAACATTACTTCCTTCCGGAATATACTGCTTTATCAATTCTGAACTTAAATTATAATTCACTCCCTCTGACCATCTACAGTAAATTCCCGCCAAGGGTCCTGAAACTGCCTTTTGTTTTGTTACAAAAACAGTATCTTTTCCATAGGTGTAGTACATTAAATATCCCCTTCTAAAAAGAGCCACACCCAAGAGCACCAATATGACAGCTTTCCACCACCATTTATTTTCTTTATACTCATACTCTGTATATCCGATAGCTGCAATAAGTCCTACCATCGTATACTCAACGGTATCATACAGATAGGTATTGCTCGTAAGCAGCGCTGCAATCCAAATAAATAATGCCATAATACTTCCAAACCAAAACATGGACTTATATTGTAAAGCATCTTCACCCAAACCCAAGCGATTACTTTTTATGTATCTAAAAACCCCAATTACTAGTAACACAAAATAAAATATGCTGGGAAATTTCAAACGGTTGTCCTGAAATATCCATACATATCCCTGTTCCAGACAACTGCTCAACAAAAGACACATAAGGAAATCACATCTTTTGTGTTGAAAAAACATTATCAAAAACCAGATTGCACATGCCATGCCTACAGAAATCAGCATGTGGGGTGCGAGTTTTAGCATATCCTCCCGGACATAACCGGCTAATTTATTTAATAGTGTCGCGCTATGGGAACCATCAGTACACATTTGCCCAAATCCGAACATGAATTCAGCTATTGACATATGACTCAAAAAATAAAGCAAATATGCAATTCCACAACATGCACAGGTTCCCATGTAACCTGCGCAGTTTTTGAGTCTTTGTTTCTGTTCACTCACAACCCAAATTCCTATAAGCACAGGAATAACCGCCAAAATACAGGTCGGGTATGACAGTACCAGCAAAGAGGAGAAAATCCCCGCCAAAACAAGCCATTTTATTGCAAAATTGTGATTCTCAACAAAACGCATCAGACACAAAAAAGTTATAACGCTAAACCACAAAAGCATATTAGTAAATTCCGGAACCGGACTATTTTTAGAAATTGTATTATAAAAGAAAAATGCCATACCCAAGGCAACATCCTTGGAGAAAAACTTTTTCATGGTATCATACAGAAATACACTGATGATAAATTGAATTACTACTCCCACTACCCGGAGATAAATGACCAGATAGTCTATCCCCCCGGTCAGGATCATAAACAGCTTGATAAATACTGCCGCTAAAAAACCTGAGGTCTGATGCGGTTCCCACATTTCCAGAAACATGCGGTCACCGCAAACCATACGATATGCCATAGCAACCGCATATTGTTCATCCACATCCTGACCAAACATAACAATCCTTATGGTTCCTAATATAGACAGCATTAAAAAAAAGAGCCAAAATAAATTAAATGGTTGTAACTTTTCCTTCATTTAACATTCTTCCTCAAGGGTAACATTCTCCTTTAACTTAGCAGATTGTTTAATCACATCTGTTTTCAGGACATGGGAAAAATTCCATTTTTGCTACAATATTATCCTTATCCTTAAAAATATGCCCTGCAGGAATGACGCCTCTTACACAGGATGTAGGATAGATATTAGATTCCCTGCCGATCACTGTTCCCGGGTTCAGGACACTATTGCATCCCACCTCCACATGATCCCCGAGTATGGCCCCCATTTTCTTTAAGCCCGTCTCAATAACAAAGTCTCCATCTTCCCCTTGGCCTTTTACCGCCACCAAGGTCTTATCGCTTTTCACATTGGAGGTAATGGAACCCGCGCCCATGTGAGCCTTAAACCCAAGCACACTGTCCCCCACATAATTGTAATGGGGCACCTGCACTTTGTTAAAGAGTACCACATTCTTAAGCTCCGTGGAATTGCCCACCACGGCGCCCTTTCCCACGATTGCGTTGCCCCGCACAAACGCACAGTGGCGGATCTCCGCCTCCTCGTCGATGATCAGCGGCCCGTTCAGACAGGCTGTGGGAGCAACCTTCGCGCTCTTCGCCACCCAGATATCCTCCCCGCGCTTCTCAAACCGTTCCTCGGGAAGCTTTGCTCCCAATTCCAATATAAAATCATGAATCCGTGGAAGCACCTCCCATGGATATACCACCCCCTCGAACAACTCCGCCGCAATCGTCTCGCTTAAATCATATAAGTCCTTCACCGTAATGTTCGGCATCATTTTTATCCTCCCTCTCTTCTTTCCTGATTATATTTAATTATATTTATCGCTTATTTTTTTCGTTTAAATTGCCCAGCTGCTTTATGTTCTTCCGCTCAAACAGTTCGAGCAACTCCGCCTTGCTCCCCTCAAGATAGGTATCATCGTGAAGCACCAAATATCCCTTTGACTCTTGCATGGTAATTCTGATATACACCGCATGATTCTTTTCCACATAGCCGTCTAACAAAGAATATTCAAAATGCCGTTCGGAGAAAGCTCCCTCCACCGACTGTTTTACAACGATGCCATCTTCCCTCAGCTCAATTTCCGGGAAATGCTTTTTATCCACCTGAAACTTATAAAAGCGCAGCGCCCTCCATATCGGCATCCAAAACGGAAGAATGATGCTCATCCATCCAACAATCAAACTCACCAACAGCCAAAACATATCTTGGGCACTCACTAGCTGCCTGTAAACAAATACCGCCTTCCACCAAGGGAAAAAATATATCAGTAAGGCTATTCCCAATATCACTTCAACTGCCCCAGCCAAAATAGACCTCAGATTGCGCAGATTATAATATTCAGATTTTGATATAAATATCGCATCTTTCTTAGAAAGTACATATGTGTTCCTTATCATGAGCACAATCCTTCCTCATCTGTTCTGCTGCTTATAATTCTCCGCCGCTATCGTCTCGTTTAAATCAAACAAATTTTCCACTTGAATGCTTTCCATGGATTTCTTTCCTCCTGTCCTTTATTTCTTCAACCGCTTAATATTTCTTTCCTCTAAAAATCTGATTAATTCTTCCCTGCTCCCCTCAATGTAGGCATCATCATAAAGTATAAAATATGATGGTGATTGATTTAATATAAACCTTATGTATACCACATTCTTTCTTTCTAAATACCCCTCTACACAGGAATAATCAATGTGGGTTTCATCGCTATACTCCTTGCCAGACATCCGTTTGACGATACCCTCCTCCTCAAATGCGATTTCAACAGACATCTTTTCTTTATATGACACCTCTTCGTGATAAACTTTCATAGCTAAGCGATACAGAGAAATAAATGGATAAACAATCCAAAGCAAGCTTACACCTGCACCAAATATCAGAATAAGCATATCCTCTGCGCTAAACCTTTGCCTGTAAATAAGCACAGCTATCCACCATGGCATATGAAATCTCAGCAAGAAAGCGCCTGCAATAATTGAAACAATTGTATAAAGGATGTAACGCCAATCCGAAAAATGGATTCTGATTGTCAGATATATGGCATCCTCTTTCGTGGCATATCCTGTTGTATTGTTCTTGACCATACTTTCATGCTCCTGCTATTTTTTATAATTCTCCGCCGCCGCGCGAAAGCACTCATACAAATTTCCCTGATTCCTCAACTGCTTCACAATATTGGTGCGTCTGGTGACAAAATCACTCAGCTTCCCCATGTACTCCTCGGAAGTAATCTGCCCGTCTGCTACTTGCGTCAAGCCCTTCTCCCAGCTTGCGGTCAATGCGGGATTTAAAAGAGGCTTGATGGAGGAATCCACCACATCATAAATCATTTCTCCCATGAGCGTGGGGGTGAGCACCTGTGTCTTTTTATTCAGGGCAAGGTATTCGATATTTACCAGTTTTTTAAGAATCTCCGCGCGCGTTGCGCTGGTACCGATACCACTCCCCTTGATCTGGGCGCGCAGCTCTTCATCCTCGATAAACTGTCCCGCGTTCTCCATGGTGAGAATAATGCTTCCCGAGGTGTAACGCTTCGGCGGCGAGGTCTCCCCCTCCTTGATCTCGTATTGCCCCACCGAGATCATATCGCCCTTTTTCAATTTCATGAGAAGCTCCACCATTTGAGCGTCGCACTTTTCTTCTGTCTCCTCCTCGGAAGCGTTCTCTTCCTTAATCTCTTCTTTTTTCTCCGCGACTGTGTCTCCCTTGCCGGCATCCTTCCCGCCCTTACTGTCCTTCTTAAAGGAAAATGCCGCAACCTTCAAATATCCCTCCTGTGCCAACACCTTGAAGTTCGAGAAAAAAAGCTCCTCCTTCACTTTTATGCTCAGAGCAAACTTCTGATACACTGCCGGAGGATAAAAAATACTTAAGAATCTCCGCACGATAATCTCATATACTTTCACCGAGATCGGGGGAAGGGAACTTAAATTGTTCAACCCCTGTCCGGTGGGAATGATCGCGTAGTGATCCGTGATCTGCTTGTCATTCACATAGCGGGTCTTTGCAATATTTTTATAACTGTTCCCCGCCAGAATCTCCGCCGCAAAAGTGCCCGCCAAGGCATAGTTCTTAAGTCCCCCGATATTCTTGTGTATTTCCTTTGCCACCGCTGTAGAGAGCACTCTCGCGTCGGTTCTGGGGTATGTGACCATCTTTTTCTCATAGAGCTCCTGCACGATGCGCAGGGTTTCATCCGGACTGATTTTAAAATATTTGGAACAGTCGTTTTGCAATTCCGCCAAATTATATAGCAGGGGCGGATTCTTGTTCTCTTTCTTCCGCTCTATGGATTCCACTGTGACGTTCCCCACAGGTTCCTCCTGCAAATGACCGATCAACTTCTCCGCGGTCTCCTTCTCCTTGAAGCCATTCTCCTTATAAAGCGCGGGGGAGGCATAATAGGTCGAACCCTCCACTGCCTTCCACTCTCCCGAGAAGCTCTTGTCCTGCAGCTTGAATTCCCCCAGCACACGATAAAAAGGTGTCTTTACAAAAGAACGGATCTCCCTCTCCCTGTTCACGATCATGCCCAACACACAGGTCATAACGCGCCCCACAGATATGACAGCTCTGTCACGTTTCAGATAATCCTTCACCGTATTGCCATATTTTAAGGTCAACACCCGCGAAAAGTTGATTCCCATCAGGTAATCTTCCTTGGCCCGCAGATATGCCGCATCACTCAGGGCATCATACTCCGACAAATCCTTCGCGTCCCGGATTCCCCTAAGGATCTCCTCCTCCGTCTGGGAGTCGATCCAGACCCTCAGTCGTCTCTTGCCAGTGACTCCTGCCATCTGCTCCACCAAGCGATAGATATACTCTCCCTCCCGCCCGGAATCTGTGCAGACATAAATAGTCCCCACATCCTGCCGGTTCAGAAGCCCACTGACAATCTTGTACTGTTTAGCAGCGCTCCCAATGACCTCATAGCGAAACTGCTCCGGGATGAAGGGAATGGTATCAAAGCTCCAACGACGTAATCTCTCATCATAGACCTCCGGATAACTCATAGTGACCAGATGCCCCACGCACCATGTCACAATCGCCTGCTCTGACTCAAGATAACCGTCATATTTGCGCATATTCAATTTCAAAGCATTGGCAAACTCCCGCGCAACGCTTGGTTTTTCTGCAATAAAAAGGTTTTTACTCATAATCCGTTCTTTCGGTATGCTTCTCTCACAAACCCCGGAAAGGCATCTTCCACAATTTCTTTGTAAAATTGTTCCGGAGATAATTCTTCCAACAGACTGATGTTGGGATAGATAAAACGAAAATAAAAACGCACATAGGGCTTTGTGATATGATATGTTCCTGCCCCCACCTTCTCCACCAGATCAATCTCCATCAAATTTTTCAAATAAACACTGATCTTAGCTCTGGAAAAACCGGTGTGGTGATAGATATCGTTTAATTTACTGTTGCCCACCGCCATGGTGGCCAGGATGGTATTGTATACCGCCGTCTCCCGCAGTTCCTCCGACAGACACCATGTCATTTCCCCATAGATACTGCTATACTTGTCCAACATATTGTGGATGAGATTGTCCACGGCGGAGAGCTGTGGCTCCGTCCGGTTCCAAAGTCCCGGTACGCCGCCCAACACCGCATAAAGCTGAACTCTGTCGTCTTCGCTGTACTTGGGAAAAATCTCCTGTATTCTCTCTATCCCCAGCTCGCGAACCTTCAAAAAACCAGAGATAGAGGCAGCCTCCGCACCGATCTTGCTCACCATGCTGCCTTCCACCCAGCCTGCCGCAGAACTGCACAGAATCACCAACAACGGTATCTCACTGTTTTTCACAAACTGATTCAACTGGGAGAAAAATCCGACATTACTCTTCACGATATAGTGAAATTCATCCACCACCAGAATAAATTTTTCCCCGGAAGCACCTTTGACCACTCTGGTCAAAATCTCCCCATACTCAGGGGATTCCTCCCCATTCACTCTCCCGGCAAGTTCCTTCGCCCACTGAAATCTCTGCTCCCTGTCGGAACAGGAGCGTGCCGCATAATACCCCTTCTCAGCCCATCTCCCAAAATTACGAATCAGCGCGGTTTTACCCACTCCCTTCTGACCATAAACCACCAAAATATGACTGCCTTCTGCATCATAATACTGCTTTAAATAATTTAACTCAGCCTCCCGCCCCACAAACTCCATAGGTTGTTCCATCCTCATCAAATTTCCTGTAAAAGCTTATCCATCTCCTCCGGCGCCAGCGGCTTCCCCAAAAGAAATCCTTGTATCATGTCACAGCCTATCGATTTGAGATAATTATACTGTTCCTCCTGCTCAACTCCCTCCGCAATGGATTCCACGCCGAGAGCCTTCACCATATTGATGATGGATTCCGTGATAATTCTGGTAGCGCCGTCCGTCAGAACCGTATCAATGAAACTCTTGTCAATCTTCAATGTATCGATGGGCAGCTTCTTTAAGTAAGACAGGGAAGAATATCCCGTACCAAAATCATCCAACGAGACGCGAACCCCGATCTCCTTGAGCATTCTCAATTTGCTGATCACCTTGTCAAAGTCCTCGATCAAAACGCTCTCTGTAATCTCAATCTCTACTTCATGGGGCTCCACCTGATACTGTCTTATCGTCTGCAGCAATCCCTCCACGAAATCCTCCCGATTGTACTGTACGGCAGAGATATTGATAGAAATAATAAAGGGAATATGGTATTTATCGCGCCACTCTGCATACTGTCTGATGCTCTGCTCCACAACCCAGCTTCCGATGGGCACGATACATCCGTTCTTCTCCGCAATGGGAATAAATACATTGGGACTGATCATATCTCCGCTGTCATCCCGCCAGCGAATCAATGCCTCCACCCCACGCAGCTTCTTATCGCCCGTGTAGAACTGAGGCTGATAATGCATCTGGAAATTGCTGGTGAACACAGCCTCTTTGAGCTTGTTCTCCATCTCGATATTGTTCAGAAAATCATTGAGTATCAGGGCGTCAAAATACTGCATAGAATTCTTTCCCATACTCTTACAGCGGTACATCACAATCTCCGCACAATTGATCAGTTCCAAAGCCGTCGTGGCAGCCTCCGGATACTCTGCCACGCCGATACACACGGTAATCTTGGTCTGCTGTCCGCCACTCAGGACAAAGGGCTCCTCCGTCCTCTTCTCGATAGCCTTATGAATCTTCTCCACAGTATGATCCCCTGAAGGGTCATAAATCGCCATGCAGTACACATCATTGCTCAGATGGCATATGATCACATCCCCGGAGGAAAATTCCTTGAGGAATGACCCAAATGCCTGAATCAACTCATCACCCACGACCATGCCCATACCGTCGTTGACCTTTTTAAAATCATCTATATCTATGACCAAGGTACTGACAACATTGTGTGTCACCTCAGCCCTGCGCAGGAAGCCACCCAAAAGGACAACAAAATAATTGCGGTTGAACAACCCCGTGATGCTGTCAAAATGAGCCATATACAGCAGCTCGTCCCGCTGGTTTTTCTGTACTGTCGTGTTCTCCACCACAATCAATTTATCAACCGGCGCACCAAGATTGTCATAATTTACAGTGGTACGGAATGAATACCAGACGTTTCCACTCTTCTGCTTGCACTCCATCGCCGAAATGCCATGACCGCTCTTCTCTAGGAAAAGCACGTCACGCAATGACATGGAGCTGGATTCATCCATCTCATCCAAAATGAGGTTGATATCTTTGATGTCCTGAATCTCAAAATCAAAGAAATCATGCCAGTGCCCCATTGTGACAACCTCGTTTTTCTCAAAGGAATAATATATAAAGGCTGAATTGGCGTCGTCGCAAATCATCTTATACATTTTTTCCTTCACAGCAAGCTTCTGATTCATCGCTTTCAATAAGTCTAACTGATAGTGCAGCTCGTTCATTTGGTTTCCCCCATGGCAATATTGTCTGTATTGTTCTTATTTCTTGCTGATATATCCCAGAGCCTTCAAAAGCTCTGCACAAAGCACTGCTCCTCCTGCCGCGCCGCGAACCGTGTTATGGGAAAGTCCCACGAATTTCCAATCATATACCGTATCCTCGCGAAGCCGTCCCACGCTGATGCCCATGCCGTTCTCATAATCCACATCCAACCCGACCTGAGGTCTGTTATCCTCCTCAAGATACTGGATAAACTGTTTAGGTGCGCTGGGAAGCCCCAATCTCTGCGGCTCTCCTGAAAAAGCCCGCATTTTCTCTATCAGCTGCTCCTTAGTGGGCTTCTTCTTAAACTTGACAAACACGGCCGCTGTATGCCCGTTGAGCACCGGCACGCGGATGCATTGGCAGGTAATCTTAGGACTCTCCGCCGGCACGATTACCCCATCCTTGATCTCGCCCCAGATACGCAGGGGTTCCTTCTCGCTCTTCTCTTCCTCGCCGCCGATATAAGGTATGATATTGCCCACCATCTCCGGCCAGTCCTTGAAAGTCTTACCCGCTCCGGAGATTGCCTGATAGGTGGTTACCACCGCCTCATAGGGCTCAAACTCCTTCCATGCGGTAAACACAGGTGTATAGCTCTGAATGGAGCAATTCGGCTTGACAGCCACAAATCCTCTAGTGGTACCGAGGCGTTTCCGCTGAAAATCTATCACCTTCATATGCTCGGGATTAATCTCAGGAATCACCATGGGCACGTCCGGAGTCCAACGGTGCGCGCTGTTGTTGGAGACTACGGGAGTCTCAGTCTTGGCATAGTCCTCCTCGATCTTCTTGATCTCCTCCTTGGTCATGTCCACGGCGCTGAACACAAAGTCCACCCCCGCGGCAACCTGCTCCACATCATTCACATTCATAACCACCAATTTCTTGACAGCCTCCGGCATAGGGGTGTCCATCTTCCAACGATCTCCCACAGCCTCCTCATATGTCTTGCCTGCAGAACGGGGGCTTGCTGCGATCGTCGTCACCTCAAACCAAGGGTGGTTCTCCAAAAGAGCAATAAAACGCTGACCCACCATTCCCGTGCCGCCTAAAATTCCTACCTTCAACTTCTCGTCCATAATAATCCTCCTCAAATGTCTTGTATTTTATATTTTTTTGTACCAGTCCGCTGGTGTGTCTTCCGTCACCTCACAAATGATCTCGCATCCGTCAGGCATTGGCAACAAATCCTCTTCTTTAGACAGATATTCTCTGTGCAGGGCAATCACCTTCTTCATGGCTTCAGGTCCGGGTGCGCCAATCGTCAACCGCTTATTGACACAGGTTTCCAAGGACACGGCATCATAGATATCCTCCTCGAACTTGTCGCTGATCGCCTTTAATTCCTCCAAAGACAACGCGTCGATAGAAGTGTTCTTCTCGATACAGTAAAGCACTAATCTACCGATAATACCATGGGCATCCCGAAAGGGAACTCCCTTATTCACCAAGTAGTCCGCAGCGTCCGTGGCATTGGTGAAACCGTTCATCGCACTGGCCGCCATGCGCTCCTTTTTAAACTTCATAGTCTGCAGCATACCAGTGAACAGAGCCAGACAATCTTTCACAGTATCAATGGCATCAAATGCCATCTCCTTGTCTTCCTGCATATCTTTATTATAAGCGAGGGGAATCCCTTTCATCGTGGTGAGCAATGACATTAATGCTCCGTACACCCGCCCAGTCTTGCCTCTCACAAGCTCCGCGATATCCGGATTCTTCTTCTGGGGCATAATGCTGCTTCCGGTAGAAAAGGCATCATCAATCTCCACAAATTGATATTCGTTGGAATTCCAAATAATGATTTCCTCACAAAAACGGCTCAAATGCATCATTATGGTGGACAGCGCCGCCAAAAACTCAATCAGGTAATCCCTGTCAGAGACGGAATCCATACTGTTGAGTGTTGGCCCGTAAAAGCCCATAAGCTCCGCTGTCAGCTCTCGATCTAACGGATAAGTAGTTCCTGCCAGCGCTCCTGCCCCCAGAGGACAATAATTCATGCGCACAAGGATATCTTTCATGCGAAGCCTGTCCCGCTTAAACATCTCAAAATAAGCACCGTAGTGATGGGCAAGGGTGGTGGGCTGTGCCTTCTGTAAATGCGTGAACCCCGGCATATAAGTCTCCAGATGTTCCTCCATGGTCTTAAGGATTGTCTCCAACAAATCCTTTAAAAGTGCGTCAACCACCAACACCTGCAATCTGGTGTACAGCCTCATGTCCAGCGCCACCTGATCGTTCCGGCTCCTGCCTGTGTGCAGCTTCTTGCCGGCGTCACCGATGCTTTCAATCAGGTTGGCCTCCACAAAGCTATGTATATCCTCATATTTGCTGTCAATCTTCAGGCTGCCGCTTTCCAAACCTTCACGGATAGAGTTCAGTCCGTCAATAATACTCTTCATCTCATCAGAGGTCAGAATCCCCTGCCGTTGCAGCATGATGACATGGGCGATGCTTCCCTCAATATCCTGACGGTACAGTCTCTTGTCAAAGTTGATGGAGGCATTGAACTCATATACCTGCCTGTCCGTTTCTTTGGTGAAACGTCCCCCCCATAACTGTGCCATAGCATTCTCCTTACACGTATAATTAAATTACATTTTAACATAAACCTTCTCCGAATGCAATATGGCGAATACACCTTTTCAAACACAAATCATACAATAAAATAAATCCTATTATATGCGTAGAAAGGTCTGTGTATGACAACCCAATATATGCTCCAGCTTCAAAATATCAGCTATTCCTATCACACCCTTCACGGTGAGACAAAGGCGTTAGACAGACTGTCCTTCGGCGTAAAGGAAGGCGAGTTTGTGGCGGTGGTAGGTCCCAGCGGATGCGGGAAATCCACTCTCCTGTCTATCGTTGCGGGACTGCTTTCACCCGAGGACGGCACCATTAAAGTCAACAATCCGGACGGCTCCCTGCATTACCCGCGGGTGGGCTATATGCTGCAGCACGACCATCTCTTTGAATGGCGGACCGTCCATAAAAATGTGATTCTTGGTTTGGAGATTAACCATATGCTCACGGAGGAACGCTTAAACTATGTGGAGCAGCTTTTATATGATTATGGCTTGGAACAATTCCGCGACAAGCGCCCCGGTGAACTCTCCGGCGGAATGAAACAGCGCGCCGCATTGATCCGCACCTTGGCTTTGGATCCCCAGCTTTTGCTGTTGGATGAACCCTTTAGCGCTTTGGACTATCAGACGAGACTGTCTGTCTCTGCGGATATCTGTAAATTAATCCGCCGCACGGGTAAGACCATGCTCCTGATTACCCATGACCTGTCGGAGGCAATCTCTCTGGCGGACAGGGTTATCGTGCTGAGCAAACGTCCTGCCACGGTGAAATGCGAGATCCCCATCCACCTGACACTGACGGACGATTCTCCTCTGGCGGCACGGAACGCGCCGGAATTCAAAAATTATTTTAACCAATTATGGGAGGAAATCAAAAATGAAGAATTCTAAATCCAATTCCCCCACAGAACCGACCAATCAGGAACTATTCATGAGGCAGCATCTAAGGCATCATCGCCAGATTGCTATCTTGCGCCTGCTCCTGCTGGTGCTTTTTTTGATTGTGTGGGAGGTTAGCGCCCGCACCGGTGTCATTGACAGCTTCTTTTTCTCCTGTCCCAGCAAGGTAGCTCTTCTATTTCTGAAAATGTGCATGGATTACAGCATTTTCCAGCATGCGGGCATCACCCTGTTTGAGACCCTGGTCAGCTTTTTGTTGGTATTCCTCGCGAGCCTTGTCATAGCAACCCTGCTTTGGTATTCCACAAAGCTCTCGGAAATTCTGGAGCCTTATCTGGTGGTTTTAAACAGCCTTCCCAAGTCCGCGCTGGCGCCGCTTTTTATCGTCTGGCTGGGCACTGGAACGACCACGATCATCGTCGCCGGCATCTCTGTCGCGGTTTTCGGCTCCATTATTAGCTTTTACACAGCCTTCCGACAATGTGACCCCGAGAAGATTACTTTGATCTACACCCTGGGAGGAAGCAAGCGGGATGTATTCCACAAAGTAGTGCTTCCCGCCTCGATCCCCCTGCTCCTAAGCACCACCAAGGTCAACATTGGCTTAGCTCTGGTAGGCGTCATTATCGGGGAATTCCTTGCCGCCAGAAGGGGGCTCGGATATCTGATCATCTATGGCTCACAGGTGTTCCAGCTCAATCTGGTCATCCTTAATGTCCTGCTCCTGTGTATTTTCGCCATGGGCTTCTACAAAGGTATCCAGATGATTGAGCATCACATCAGAAAAAAGATGCAGCTGTAGGCGTGTGCATAAAAGAAATTCCCGCCGACCCCAATGTCAGCGGGAACCTTACATAACTATAAAGCTGAAAATGGGACTCGAACCCACGACCCCTTCATTACGAGTGAAGTGCTCTACCAACTGAGCTATTTCAGCACTGCGGTACAATTGACATGACCAGCAAATCTTATTATAAAGGGTCAGAGACAATTTTGCAATAAAAAAATATATTATTCCCGCAAAAACTTTTCATCATTTCATCAAATCGTATGCATCAATGAAGTTTGAATCTGTTCACTTCCGTGTTTAATTTTTCGGAAATTTCCATATTTGAGTCTGCCTCCGCATACATAGCAGTCATACTGTTGGATAATTCCACCGCCGTCTGTGACACATTCAAGATGCCGTCGGCACTCTCCTCCGCCGCAATATTGACAGCCTCCACAGCCTCCTTGATACTATCCATACTCTCCTGTATCCGAAGAGACGCACTTGCAAATTGCTGCATTTTCTCGTTCATATTGTCCGCGTCATCATGGTAATGCTGCCCGTTCTCCACCAGCTTCATATAACCTGACAAAGCTGTTTCCTCCAAGAATTTCACCATTTTCTCCGCTTCTCCTGCCAGCTCATTCACGGCATTGATCACATCCGTGCTGACAATGCGTATCTGTTCTGCAGATTCACTGGAATTCTGCGCCAGCTTACCAATCTCGTCGGCAACCACGGCAAATCCTCTTCCTGCCGCCCCAGCTCTTGCCGCCTCAATACTTGCATTTAATGCCAAAAGATTCGTCTGCTCCGTAATTTCTATAATATTGTCCGAAAGCACCTGAATCTCCTCAACTTTCTTGGATTTCTCGATTGCGGCATACACTGTGGTCTCCATCTGTTTTGCCTGTGTCTCGGCCTCCGTCCTGCTTGCCTTTGCGCCGTCGCTCACTTCCGTCGCACGCCCGGTCATATTCTCCGAAAAAAGCTTTCCCTCCTCTGCCTGGGCGGAGATACTCTGCACCGACTGGTACACCTGTCGGATTACCTCATTAATCTGTGTCAAAGAAGCCGTCGTCTCCTCCATTGCCGCACTCATCTCCTCCATAGTGGCAGACACATCCGTGATGTTCAGCTTTGCATTACCCAAATCACATGCAACCTTCTTGGAAGATCCTTGTAATTTATCTGAATTTTCTGCAATCTGCAGCATAATACTGCGTATAAACCCTAACAGCTCATTCACATCCTCCGAGATGACCTCTAACTCATCTCCCGTCCTCACATCCAACTTCTGGGTCAGGTCGCCTTCCTTATGTACTAAATCATAAAGCTTTCCCTCAACCTTGCGCAGATTGCTGGTGATTGCACTCACCACCACGTTCAACAGAATAAAGGCAACAATCAGACATCCCAACGCCACCCCAACTACATTGATAATAATATTGCGCAGCTGCTCCACCACACCTGCCGCATTATAATCACTGCCCAGCACTGCCACAACCGCACCATCAGAATTATAGATGGGCATATAGGCGCTGATTAAAAACCCATCCTCACTCTCTTCAATGTAATCCTGGACATATGGCTCCCCCTGATACACTAACGCCAGTTCCTCATAGGAAATATCTATGATTGCACCAACCTTATTCTGTGCACTCGATTCATCTGTATCCACCCCATAGTAATTCTGTCTGCCATCAGTATAGAGGGTGTACAAAAACTCTATACCACAGTCCTCCCGCAATTCCCGCAGCTGTGCCAACAACATCCGGTAACTATCAGTATTCTCACTCCCCGGTTCAAGCTGCTCCACCAGATCACCGTCGATTACCTGTGCAACCACATTGGCAGCCATCTTGGCCTGCTCAACTCCCATCGCCACCATGCCGCTGTATATTTTTTGATAGGCAACGACTCCCAGAACGACGCAAACCAGAACAATCATCAATTCCACAGGAATCAAAATCTTCATCCGTATACTGAGTCCCCGCAACTTCAATTTTCGTTTTTCCATGATGATACCTCCTATCACAATTATACTATTTTATTCACTTCATATGCACATCCAACTGACGAAACGGTATCTCGATTCCCACCTCATCAAGCACATACTTACAGTTCTCCGTGATGCGCCATTTCCCCTCCCAATAGTCCTCATTGGCGAACCAACAGCGTACATTTAAACGAATACAGGAATCCGCCAGCTCATCCACAAATACCAACAAATCCCTATCCTTTAAGGTCTTTTCATCCTCCTTAAGCATCTTGGTCAGCGCATTCTTGGCCTTGCGGATATCTGAGTCATAAGAAATACCTACCACCACATCCACCCTGCGGCAATGCTCCATCGTGACATTGATAATACTGTTATTGGCAAGACTGCCGTTTGGCAAAACAATGACTCGATTGTCAGGTGTGATAAGCTTCGTATAGAAAATCTGTATCTCCGAAACAGTCCCTTCCTTGCCTGTGGAACCCTCCACAATATAATCCCCAACCTTGAAGGGCTTTAAGAGCAAAATCAACACGCCGCCCGCCAGATTGGACAGACTTCCCTGCACCGCAAGACCGATTGCCACGCCCGCGCTGCCAAGCAGCGCCACGATACTGGCGGCGTCCACACCAAAAGAAGCCGCTATCATAAAGGCAAGCACCACATACAATGCCGCCTTTAGGAAAGAGTCCACAAACTGTACCACGCCCAGATCAGCCTTTGCCCGCTCCATCCCCTGACGCACGAACTTTCGCACGAATTTAATCACCTGTGCGCCGATGAAAAAGAAAATAATGGCAAAGAGGATACGTCCACCCAGATTCAAAGCCTTATTCCCCAACTCTGCGAGCATGGCTTCCATGAAACTGCCGTTCAATTTCAACCCCAGAGCACTCATTTCTTATTTCCCTCGACCTTCTTCTTTCCAGCCGTCTTCCGCACAGGGGTATTTTTCCGAATACGCTCCTCAATCACCTTGGTCAATTCCTCCTCCGTATAAGGAATAAACTGGAAAATCGCCAGAGATTGCGCCGCAAGCTTCACGGTAATGGACTGCCTCCTGTCGTCCCATTCTGTGTCCACGGCAGCCTTGGCACGACTGTTCGTCACACCACTCCCACCATATTTCTTCGCATCTGTATTGAAAATCTCCTTATACTTGCCCTCATAAGGAACACCTGTGGTAATCTCCTGCTCCACGCCCGAGAAGTTCGCCACCACCAACAGCAGATCCTCCGGCTCCTCCGCCTTGCGCAGATAAGTCAGATAGCTCTCCCTGCCCGAGATATTGTTGATCCACTCAAACCCTTCAGGGCTGTCATCCAAGGCATACAAAGCGGGATAGGTGCGATACATATGATTCAAATCCTTGACCAGCTCCGCTACCCCAGCATGCTCTGGCTGCTCCAACAATTCCCACTCCAGCCTGCGGTTCTCATTCCACTCGTCAAACTCTGCAAATTCCTGCCCCATGAACAACGCCTTCTTGCCGGGATGAGTCATCATATAACCATAAGTCAACCGCAGCGCAGCAAATTTCTGTTCCCGGCTCCCGGGCATCTTGCCCACCAAAGTCGCCTTGCCATGCACCACCTCATCATGGGAGAACACCAGTATAAAGTTTTCGCTGTAGGCGTAGATCATGCTGAAGGTCAACTCCCCGTGATGATGGCTTCTGAAATACGGATCGTACTTGATATAAGTCAAATAATCGTTCATAAAGCCCATATTCCACTTTAAGTCAAAGCCCAATCCATCCTCCTCGAGAGGCGCCGTGATCTTCGGGAATGCGGTGCTCTCCTCCGCAATGGACAACACGCCCGGATTACGCTTCTTTAACACGGAATTCAAATGCTTGATCATCTCGATAGCTTCAAGATTCTCCTTGCCGCCATAGATATTGGCAACCCATTCCCCATCGTTTTTGCCATAATCCAAGTAAAGCATACTCGCCACCGCGTCCATGCGAATGCCGTCCGCATGGAATTGCTCCACCCAGAATAGGGCGTTCGCAATGAGATAATTGCTCACCTCAGGGCGTCCATAATTGTATATGAGCGTGCCCCAGTGAGGATGAAACCCCTGTCTCGGGTCTTGATGTTCATAAAGACATGTCCCGTCAAAATTGGAAAGTCCATAGGTGTCTCTGGGAAAATGGGCAGGCACCCAGTCCAAAATCACGCCGATTCCCGCCTTGTGCAGCTCGTTCACAAAATACATGAAATCCTCCGGGCTGCCATATCGGGCGGTGGGCGCGTAATAACCGATCACCTGATATCCCCAGGAACCGTCAAAGGGATGCTCCATCACGGGCATCAACTCCACATGGGTGTAATTCATCTTTTTCACATGCTCTATCACCTTGGGTGCAATCTCTCTGTAATTGGCGTAATATTCGCCCTCCTTGGGCTCCACAAAGGAACCAAGGTACAGTTCGTACACGCTCATGGGCACATTTCCCGTCTGGAACTTCTCACGGTTTGCAATAAACTTCTTATCCTCCCATGCAAAATCTCTCAAATCCGCCACCACGGAGGCACTCTCAGGGCGAAGCTGCGCTGCGTTGCCATAGGGATCCGCCTTCAAATAGGTGAGACCGCTCTTTAACTTCAGCTCATATTTGTAGTTTTCTCCTACCTTGACACCCGGAATAAACACTTCAAAGATGCCGGAATCCCAGAGTCTGCGCATCTGATGCGCCCTGCCATCCCAATGATTAAAATCCCCCACCACGCTGACACGAAAAGCAGAGGGTGCCCACACGACAAACAAGACCCCTGCCTGCCCTTCCATCTCCATGGGATGAGCTCCCAGCTTCTCATAAATCGTGTAATGGATGCCGTTTTTGAATTTCTCCGTATCTGCCTTGGTGATATAAGGTGCAAAACGATAAGGATCCCCGCATTCCCTCTTATCACCATCCTCATAAGTGACCAGATAGGTATAAGCAGGAAGTGTCTTCGCCGGAACTAACGCGGCAAAATATCCCTCCTCGTCCGCAAGCTCCATGGACAGTTTCTTCTTCCAAAGCGTCTCGCTGGTGGCTCCTGTACCCGCACCGTTCCACTTAATCTCCACAGACTTTGCCCCTGGAAAATATGCCTGCACCAAGGTTTGGCTGCCAGACTTATGAGGTCCCAACAGCGCATGGGGATTGTCACACTCGGAATAAATAATCTCCTCAATCTGAGGCCAGTTCATCAGTTTATATAATTTGTTGGTCATATGGACCTCCTCCCTTTTTACAACTCATGCAAAAATAATCCGCTGCGAAGCTTCGGCTCAAACCATGTGGACTTCGGCGGCATAAGCCTCCCAGCGTCAGCCACGGCAAAAAGCTCGCTGATCGACGTTGGATACATAGAGAACGCCACCACCATCTCAGGAGGCTCTCCCTGCTCCCCCGGCGTACACCTGCGCTCCAGCTCCCCAAGTCCTCTGATACCTCCCACAAAATCAATCCGCTTGTCCGTCTTGGGATCACCGATTCCAAGAACAGGTCCAAGAAGATGATCCTGTAAAATCGAGACATCCAAACCGGCAACCACATCCGTGCTGCAAATCTCTGGTTTTGCAGTGAGGCTGTACCACACTCCCCCGAGATACATACCATACTCGCCCTTTTTCTGGGGGGCATAACCAGACCTTTCCGTAACAGCCTGCCTCACTTCAAATTTTTCCCTGATTTTGTCCAAAAATTCCTCCCGTGTCAAACCGTTAAGATCCTTCACCACGCGGTTGTAGTCCAAAATCTTAAGTTCCTCGTCTGGAAAAAGCACGGACAGAAAGTAATTGAATTCCTCCTCGCCCGTATAATCCGGATGCTCCGTCCTACGCTTCATTCCCACCTTTGCAGCGGAGGCACAGCGATGATGTCCGTCCGCGATGTAGATATCGGAGGTCTGTGCAAAGGTATCCGCAATCGCGCGGATATCCTCATCCTCCTCAATCACCCAGACCCGATGTCCCACACCATCCTCTGACACAAAGTCATACAGCGGGCGTTGTGTTTTGACTTTCTTGGTCAACGCCCTCAATGTCTCATTGGAGCGATATGCAAGGAAAATCGGACCTGTCTGCATATTGCAGATATCCACATGATTGATACGATCCTGTTCCTTGTCCGCTCTGGTATTTTCATGTTTTTTGATCACATTATTGTAATAATCGTCAATGGAGGCACATGCCACGATTCCCGTCTGGCTCCGCCCATCCATAGTCTGCTCATAGAGATAATAGCAGGGCTTATCCTCCTGAATAAAACGCCCCTCCTGAATCTGCTCCACCAGCATTTGTCCTGCCTTGGCGTAAACCTCCGGCGCATAGGTGTCCACACTGGAATCAAACTGTGTCTCCGCCCTGTCAATCGCCAGAAAAGAATATGGATTCTTAGCCACCACAGCGCATGCCTCCTCACGATTATACACATCATAGGGAAGCGCAGCGATCTTACTTTCCAGTCCCTTTGCCGGCCGGTAAGCATGAAATGGTCTGATAACTGCCATATCTATTCCTTTCTGCCACTCATTTTATGCGGCTGCTTATTTTTTTCTCAAATTTTGGCACAACAATACATTTATATTTTACCAAAAAAAACTATACATAACAAGCGTCAGGTGCTAAAATATCAAAAAAGAAGGAGGCTTGAATCATGACCGAAGAAAATAGAGAGATTTTAAAGAGAATCAATGATTATGGGGAGAAGGTGTTGTTTGACATCGACCCGCAAAAAGTGCCTGTTTCCATGCAGCTCGAGAAACTTCGTCCCATATTTCAGGAAATTGCGGACGAGAAAGGGATGACGTTGGAGGAGGTGTTCGTTCTGTATATGGATATCCAGAGCGAAGCGACCTGCGCGACAGAGGCAAAACTGCAGGAAGACTTGCAGGATTTAAATGAAGGGGATGATATGCCGCTGCTCTTCCGCTAGGAGGGGCAGCTTTATGGCGCTGTGCTGCTTTTGGGCACAAAAAACTCATTCTTATACGCACCTTCCAGCTTCAGGAAGGTGATCTTCTTATTGATACCGCCCGCATATCCGGCAAGACTGTGATTCGTTCCCACCACCCTGTGGCAAGGCACAATAAGGCTTATATTATTTTTACCGACTGCCGTTCCAACCGCCTGCGCCGACATACGCTCCAGCTTTCGGTATTTTGCAATCTTTCCTGCAATTTCATTGTAGGTGGTTGTGGTGCCGTAAGGGATTTCTCTCAAAATGTTCCAGACTTCGATTTGAAATGGTGTGCCTATCATATGTAGAGGCGGGACAAAACCAGGGTCTTTTCCTTGAAAATAAACAGTAAGCCATTTTTTTAACTCCTTGATCATAGGAGTTTCTTTTGGTTCGTTTTCCTGATCAAGACAACGGGCATAATACTTCTGATTTTTAAACCAGACTCCCACAACGCCAATCTCATCAGCGGCAAGCAGTATTTCCCCGACAGGTGACCGGTACAGACTTGTATAATGCATATCTCATTCCCATTCAGAACCATTCGCAAAATGCTGTTACACAGCTCCCATTTTGCAAATAGTTCTGAACAGTTACTCCTATTCTATTTTACGATACGTACCCTGAACACGCCATCGATCGCCTCCAAAGCCTTCACTACCTCCTCGGGGGCAGGTGTCTCGATATCCAGCATGGTGTAAGCATACTCTCCTCTGGACTTATTCATCATGTCCGTAATATTGATGCCCTTATCGCCGAACTCAGCGGTAAACTTGGTAATCATGTTTGCGATATTCTTGTGGAAGATTGCCACACGACCTGCCTGAGCACATACTCCCATATCGCAGGCGGGGAAGTTCACACTGTTTCTGATATTACCGTTTTCAAGATAATCCATCAGCTCCTGAACTGCCATCACCGCACAATTATCCTCGCTCTCCTCCGTGCTTGCGCCCAGATGGGGAATGACGATACACCCCTTCTTACCCGCTGTGGTGGGATTCGGGAAATCGGATACATAACGTGCCACCTTGCCGCTCTCGATTCCCGCCAGCACGTCTGTCTCGTTTGCCAGCAAATCTCTTGCAAAGTTCAAAATCACCACGCCATCCTTCATCTTGTCGATAGCCGCTTTATCTATCATGCCCTTGGTGGAATCCAAAAGAGGCACATGCACCGTGATATAATCACATTCCGCATAAATATCCTCCACATTGAGAACATGCTTTACATTTCTGGAAAGCTCCCATGCGGCGTTCACCGACAGATAGGGGTCATATCCATAGACCTCCATACCCAGATGCAGCGCCACGTTCGCCACCTTCACGCCAATCGCCCCGAGACCGATGACACCCAATTTCTTGCCCATCAGCTCCGTGCCTGCAAAGTTTTTCTTCTCCTTCTCCGCGGTCTTGGCGATATTCTCATCACCCTGTGCGGACTTTACCCACTCGATACCGCCCACCACATCTCTGGCAGCAAGCAGCATCCCCGCGATCACCAGCTCCTTCACGCCGTTGGCGTTGGCGCCGGGGGTATTGAACACCACGATACCCTTTTCCGCACATTTATCCAAAGGGATATTGTTGGTGCCTGCCCCTGCCCTCGCCACCGCAAGCAGCTTGTCAGGCAGCTCCATATCATGCATGGCAGCGCTGCGCACCAGAATCCCTTCCGCCTCATTCACATTTTCTGTCAGTTTATAATTCTCTGTCAAATTCTTCAGTCCCACCTGTGAAATGGGATTTAAACAATTGATCTGAAACATGGTCAATCCTCTCCTATCGATTTATTTTTAGCTAATAGATATTAGCTATTTTCAGCCTCGAACTTGCGCATGAACTCCACCAGCTTCTCCACGCCTTCAATCGGCATCGCATTATAAATGCTGGCCCTCATGCCTCCCACGGTTCTGTGACCCTTAAGATTCTCAAATCCTGCCTCCTTTGCCTCCTTCACAAACTTGGCATCCAAATCCTCGTTGCCGGTGACAAAAGGCACATTCATCAAAGAGCGATCCTCCTTGCGCACGGTTCCCTTGAACAGCTTGCTCTCATCCAGGAAATCATAGAGAATCTTCGCCTTCTTCTCGTTGTGGGCCTTCATTGCCTCCAGCCCGCCCATATTCTTGATCCACTTAAACACTTTGCCGCAGATATAGATGCCATATGCGGGCGGCGTATTGTAAAGAGAGTCATTGTCCGCATGAATCTTGTATTTCAGCATGGTGGGGGTGCCGGGCAGCACATCCTCCGTAATCAAATCCTCACGGATGATCACAATCACCACGCCTGCAGGCCCAATATTTTTCTGCACGCCACCGTAAATCACGCCGTATTTGGTCACATCCACGGGCTCGGACAGGAAACAGCTGGACACATCCGATACCAAAGTCTTGCCCTTGGTATTCGGCAAAGTCTTAAACTTTGTGCCATAAATCGTATTATTTTCACAAATATATACATAATCCGCATCCTCGCTGATAGGAAGATCGGAACAATCAGGAATGTAAGAAAATGTTTGATCTTCGGAGCTGGCAATCTTGTTCGCCTTGCCATAGATCTGTGCCTCCTGAAATGCCTTCTTCGCCCACTGGCCGGTCACAATATAGTCAGCCACTTTATTCTTCATCAGATTCATGGGAATCATGGCAAACTGCTGGCTTGCGCCGCCCTGAAGAAACAATACCTTATAGTTGTCAGGAATATTCATCAGCTCGCGAAGATCCGCCTCCGCCTCCTTGATGATATTGTCATATGCTTTGGAGCGATGGCTCATCTCCATCACGGACATGCCTGTCCCCTTGTAATCCAACATCTCCTCCGCTGCTTCTTTCAAGACCTCCTCAGGCAGAACAGCCGGTCCTGCTGAAAAATTGTAAACTCTAGCCATTTTATTTTCCTCCTCGGGTTATGTATCAGAATCCATTAAACTATAGCATAATCTTTCTTTTCGTTTTCGTCAAGTATCTATTTTAAAGTATTCCTCCTCTATTGCGTCCGCTTCCTCCCATGTATATTCCTGTTCTATGGACTCTACATACAAAATCCAGTCCGCCCGAAGCTCTTCCAAGGTCTTGCCAAGAATCTGCTCATAGGATGCTTCATTTTCTCCCACATCCATCAGCTCCAGCACCTTCTCCTTTCCATACTGATCCATAAGATATCTCACAAAAGATTCACTGTACCACTGCCAGACCGTTCTCGTCTGACCGCTAAAATCATAGCCTCTCCCCTCTTTTCCTATGGAGTCCGTCACATTTGCATACACTTCCCCTGCACTGCTCTCCCATGCTTCTTTTGTATGCTCATAATAGATTTTAAAACACTGCCAATACTCCACACCCTTGTCCCGCATTCCCGGATAAAAAATCTTTTTCACCCCTACACTGTCCTGCACAAAAAGACAGAGCCCTTCTTCCAAAGACTGTGAAAAGAACGGTCCCACCATTGCATGAGTCAGCTCATGGGCCAGAAAACCGTCATAACCGGGCTTTAGAAAAAATCCTCCCAAGACAATGGTTGTTTCCACCTCATTCTTCAAACCTTTTGTACAATACTCCGCGCGGGATTTCTTTCCCTCCGGATTGGTGATCATCAGTGTCACCACCAGCGTATCAGCATCAGGATTAATCTCTTTCCACCATTGATCCAGTCCCAGAAGTTCCTGTATATCTTTAATATATTCTTCTGTAAGTTGTTCAAATTTCTCCCTGTCAGGAATAGCACTTTCGCTCAGATCATAAATTTCCCAGTAATTGCCTTTATATTGGAAAAGCAGCTCCGGTTGAACGGCTTCTTTCTGCCCGCATCCTCCCAGCAGAACCATTACCAATATCAGCACACACAATACTATCTTTTTCAAATACTTTCCAATACCGATACTTTTGTTCATAGTTTCTATACTCCTGCATTTGTCGTGTTATTTGCCTCGGTTCCTTGTTCCGGCTCCTCCCCGTAGAACATCACAACAGGAGTCCCGATCTCCACCATATTAAACAGTTCCTGCATCACGTCCTTCTGCACATTAATGCAGCCGTGGGAACCGTTTGTCTTGTAGGTATCCCCGCCAAACTCGCTATCCTTGCGCCAATTGGCATCATGTATGCCGATAGAGCTTTTCACGGGCATCCAGAACTTCACCGGGGATGCATAACCCTGTCCCCGCAGAATCCGATTTTTCTGTTTGCTGTAGACGAAATTGACTCCCTCCGGCGTGTTCATCCGTCTGCGGGCATTCCCCGTGACTACCCCCGTCTCCAGCTTTAATACACCCTGCTCATAATAATATAGCTTCTGAATCCCCATGTCCACCTCGATATAGGTACCTCCAAAGTCTTTACTGCTCCGACTGAAGGCATCTCTGCTATACTCCGGAATATGTACTTCCGCTGTCAGCGTGTCGTTCCCATTTACTGAGGCCGCAGCCTGCTCCAAGAGCTGTTGCATATACTGAGTCAGCCACTCCCTCTCCTTGGATTTGTCAATCGTGGTGCCATAGGTTCCACCCTTCACATGAACGATATCTCCTCTAGTGCTTCGGAATTCCCACTCCTTGTTATAGGTGTCATATCTGTCCGCTATGGACTCCACCCATTCCTCCACGCAGTGCTCCCGCAGCACGAACCAACCATTCTCATCCACAAACGGCAGGGTATCCTCATCTTTTACAAGCAGGCCCGCCATCCAGGCACTGTCTGCCTGCGTAACTCCATCCCCATAATCGCAGACAGGCCCGTTTCCCTGAAAATATAATATTTTATTCCAGAGTCTCTCCTGCTCCTGCTGTTCCTCGGAGAGCGGCACGTCAAAATAGCATTCCTGCTCCACCAAGTCAACCGATACCTGCCCGTCTAGAATCGCCTCCCGTATCAAGGTGTATGCCAATCCATCATCCAAACGGCCATGCAGACCGTCCGACAATGTATACCCTTCCTTCTCATCATATTCTATACAGTAATCCTCCTCCACATAAAATGTGGAGAGAATTTGCTCCCATTGCTGTCTCAAAGCCTCCTCATCAATCACGACCGCCGCTTTCAGATGATACTTCCTGCCAGGCAGCAAATTACCTGCCCAAAGCCAGGCATTTTGCTCTGCAAGATATTGTTGTAAACCAGACTCATAATCGAAAGCATATTGCAGGCTCTCCATGGGAATCTCCCACGAGTTCTTCCCTCGTCCGTCCCCTGTCCTGTCATATCCTATCACCGTAAAGATTTCCGGCGTCGCTGTCCCTTCTAAAAGCATGTCATTGACCTCCTGCACGGAGCGTCCGGTACAATACACGCCGTTAATCCATGTATTGACCGCAAAACCATCCCGGTAATACAGGGCAAGACTGATATATCCCACAACAAGAAAGAGTATGATGATCATGCCGGCAAATGCCAGTCCTCGCAAAGTCTTTTTCATATGTTTCGCTCAAAACACTCCTCTTGGCTCTTACTCCTTGTTTTTCTTCGCCAAATCGTCCCCGTCAAACACCTCGTCAATGGGCGCACCCGCGGGAACCATGGGAAATACCTTGTCATCCTCGGGAATCACGCACTCAATCAACACGGGCGCTTTCATGGCAATCGCTTTCTCGATCGCCGGCGCGACTTCCTCCTTTTTGGTGATACGGATTGCGGCACAACCAAGCCCCTCCGCCACCTTGCAGAAATCTACCTTGTCATTCAAAACGGTCTGGGAATAACGTTTCCCATAGAATAAAGTCTGCCACTGACGCACCATGCCCAGCACATGATTATTGATGACAATCTGGATAATAGGAATGTTATAGCGGCTCGCCGTGGCAAGCTCGTTCATATTCATCCGAAAACATCCGTCTCCTGCGATATTGATGCAGAGCTTGTCGGGCTGCCCTACCTGTGCGCCGATACAGGCACCCAAACCGTAACCCATGGTGCCCAAACCGCCGGAGGACAGGAAAGTACGGGGCTTCGTATATCTGTAATACTGAGCCGCCCACATCTGATGTTGCCCCACATCCGTGGAAATCAGTGCATCTCCCCCCGTGATGCGGTCAAGCTCCTCCATGATATAAGGACAGGAAAGCACCTCCTTATCGTATTTCAGAGGGTAATCCGCCTTCATTTTCCTGATATTTTCCATCCATTCCCCATGATCCTTCTTACCCTGTGCCTTGATGCGGGCATTCAGTTCCACAAGAACCTTTTTCAAATCCCCGGTAAGGGCAGCGTCCACGCGAATATTCTTGTTAATCTCCGCGGCGTCGATATCAATGTGTACGATTTTGGCTCCCTCCGCAAATTTCTTGGGATTGCCGATGACACGGTCGGAAAACCTCGCCCCCAGCGCAACCAGCAGGTCGCACTGGCTCACGCCCAGATTGGATGTCTTGGTGCCATGCATTCCAATCATGCCTGTGTAACGGTCGCTATGTCCATCAAAAGCTCCCTTGCCCATCAGCGTGTCACACACAGGCGCATCAATCAATTCCGCAAACTCCGCCACCTCATCATAGGCTCCGGAGATAATCGCCCCGCCGCCGAGATAGATATAGGGTCTCTCGGCTTCCTTGATAAAGCCCAAAACCTTCTCCATATCACTTTCCGTATAACGCACCTTACGCTCAGGAGCTTTGATCTCCATAGGTGTAAATTCACACATTGCAGCGGTCACGTCCTTCGTGATATCTACCAGCACCGGACCGGGTCTGTCGCTCACCGCGATGGAAAATGCCTTCCGTATGGTCTCCGCAAGCCGCTCCACATTCTTTACAATAAAGCTGTGCTTGGTGATCGGCATGGCAACACCCGCGATATCCACCTCCTGAAAACTGTCCTTACCCAACATTGGCAGGGATACATTGGCAGTAATTGCCACCACTGGCACAGAATCCATATATGCAGTGGCAATCCCCGTCACCAGATTGGTGGCGCCGGGACCGCTGGTGGCCAGACACACACCCACTCTCCCCGTGGCACGGGCATATCCGTCCGCAGCATGGGCGGCCCCCTGCTCATGAGAAGTCAATATGTGACGAATCTCCTCGCTGTGCTGGTACAGAGCATCATAAATATTCAGGATGGCGCCCCCAGGGTAGCCAAAGACGGTGTCCACTCCCTGTTCCTTTAAACATTCTACTACAATTTCCGAACCATTTAACTGCATGCTGTTATCCTCCATCAATTTAGTACTTTATCACTAATTTATAACTTTTTGCAAGAATTAACAATATATCTCTTGGCTCGCTGTCGAAAACCAATTCCCTCATTTTCAAACCATTCGTCTTCCATTGCCTTGGCATATTCCGACGCTTCCCGGTATTTTCCTTCATGAATTAAAAGCAAAAGCTCCTGCAGGTCACCGTGATACTCCGAGGGATTCAACAATGTGCCATAATCCTTCTCCTTCATGGCATGCACAGTCTGGTCAAAATGTGCCATATAATCTCTGACACATTTCTCCAGTTCCTCCGGTTCCCAGCTTGACAGCTCTCTCCTCTCGTCAAAACAAGTTACACCATACACTGTAAATGCGCCGATACTACGCAAACTAAGCGGCTCCTTTTTATTCTCGGGCATTCCAAGGATATCCCAAAGCAAATCATCCGCCCACAGGGGCTTAAAACCCTCATGGCAGTCACAATAGCAATGCCCATCTTTCTCTGCAATAAAAATATGCATGTTAAAAAACAAGTCTCCTTGGACACACCAGACCATGAAATCTTTCTTCTTGAACTTATACGGTTTCATTTCCTCCTTGAGGATTCCTGGCAGCACCTGCTTCAAGGTTTTCAATTTTCTCTGCTGTTCCCTCGTCATCACAACCTCATAAACATTTTACTTTTTCTGCATTATTCTAAATTTAAGGAGATTCTATAAACTCCTTTTACTAATATGGAATCCCTGACCCCTTATAGACAGCCAATACTCTGTCATACCATTCATCATGATAATTCACCTGGCACCCTTCACAAAGCATGTCAACCTCCTCGGCAACACTTTGTGCCAATTTTTCATTTTCACAATGATCAAACACAATTTTTTGAAGGAGCCCCTTTAGATAATCGAGATTGGAGCGAACAGAGTCGGGAAAGTTTTCTGAAGTCTTGCAAGCGTCAATCTCTCCTTTGACTCTGTCATATTCTTCCCGATAGTCCTGTGTCTTCCGCTTTTTAAGCAGCTCTTCAATATCTTCCTCGCCCAGTTCCCCTAACACATCATACCTGTCAATACACGTTCTGAGACGATACCAAAGCCCGCCTGCCGTCTCACCAACCGGCTCATATCCGTTCGTTGTCAAGCATTCATCCAACAGGTCAAAAAAGAACCACAGCGCCTTTTCGTCATCCTGCTCCTGCATAGGAATGATAGAGGAATAACCTCTTGAATCGCGAATCCCATATTTTGCCTGTACAAAATCATGAAACATCCAGGGCAGAATACAGTGGTCATTATCCAATCCAAGCGTATACAGGGCTGCCCTGTAGCCATCTAAAAAACTGACTAATCTCTGAAAGGAATTTTTCGCCAAATACATACCGGGGCGGGCCCTGAGCCTACTCAGAAGAGCCCGCTCCTCCCCCGATATGTCCCTGATTCTCTCCTCACTACGCATAACTGTACTCCTACCGCGAGTGGTAATCAAATTACTTCCTCGGCAATTCCAGCACCGCGCCCCTGTTACCGCTGGTCACAAGCTCTCTGTATCTGGAGAGATAACCGGTGGTCACCTTGGGCTCTCTGGGCTGCCATTTTGCCCGTCTCTCTTCCAGCACCTTATCGTCCACCAGCACATCCAGTCTGTTGGCAGGGATGTCTATCCTGATGATATCCCCTTCCTCCACCAGCGCAATGGGACCGCCCACTGCCGCCTCGGGGGATACATGCCCGATTGACGCGCCTCTGGACGCACCGGAGAAACGCCCGTCCGTAATCAATGCCACGGAGGAACCCAGTCCCATGCCCGCAATGGCTGAGGTGGGATTCAACATCTCTCTCATACCGGGGCCTCCCTTGGGTCCCTCATAACGGATGACAACCACGTCACCAGCCACAATCTTGCCGCCCTTGATCGCCTCAATGGCATCCTCTTCACAGTCAAACACCCTGGCAGGGCCTTCATGCACCATCATCTCAGGTGCAACAGCAGAACGCTTTACGACACCACTGTCAGGTGCCAAATTGCCCTTCAAAACAGCGATTCCTCCTGTCTCAGAATAAGGATTCTCCACAGGCCGAATCACCTCAGGATCTTTATTCACACAGTTCTTGATATTTTCACCGATGGTAGTGCCATTTACGGTCATACAGTCTAAATGCAGCAGATTCCTCTTGGTCAGCTCGTTCATCACCGCATACACACCGCCCGCTTCGTTCAAGTCCTCAATATAAGTGGGACCTGCCGGAGCAAGATGACACAGATTCGGCGTTTTTGCAGAAAGCTCATTCGCAATATCCAGATTCAGATCCACTCCGGCCTCTCTGGCTATGGCAGGCAGATGCAGCATGGAATTAGTGGAGCATCCCAGCGCCATATCCACAGTCAGGGCGTTCATAAACGCATCCTCTGTCATGATATCGCGAGGCTTGATGTCCTTCTCCACAAGCTCCATAATCTTCATGCCGGCATGCTTTGCCAGACGGATTCTCTCGGAATAGACAGCCGGAATCGTGCCGTTTCCCCTAAGCCCCATGCCGATTGCCTCGGTGAGACAGTTCATGGAGTTGGCAGTGTACATACCGGAACAGGAACCACAGGTCGGACATACCTTCTCCTCAAACTCGCACAGTTCCTCCTGAGTCATGGTGCCCGCAGCTACGCTGCCCACCGCCTCAAACATGGAGGACAGGCTTCTCTTCTGCCCCTTCACACGGCCTGCCAGCATAGGTCCGCCGGACACAAATATCGTGGGAATATTGACCCTTGCCGCCGCCATGAGAAGTCCCGGCACGTTCTTGTCACAGTTGGGGATACACACCAAACCGTCAAAACCATGAGCCAGCGCCATACACTCCGTGCTGTCCGCAATCAGATCGCGGGTCACCAGAGAATATTTCATGCCGATATGTCCCATGGCAATACCGTCACAGACCGCAATCGCAGGGAATACCACCGGCATACCGCCCGCCATGGCAACCCCAATCTTTACCGCCTCGGTAATCTTGTCCAGATTCATATGTCCAGGTACAATCTCATTGTAGGAGCTGACGATGCCGATCATGGGACGTCTGCGCTCCTCCTCCGTGTACCCCAATGCGTTAAACAGGCTGCGATGAGGCGCCTGTGCGTTACCTGTCTTTACTGAATCACTTCTCATTTTCTTATCCCTCTTTCATTATTTATTTCCGCAGGCAATAAACCAAGCCTATTGAATCCTCTCCGCCAGCAAATCCCCCATCCTGGAACAGCCAACCTTCTCACATCCCATGTTGTCAGAACCACTTGGCATAATGTCTCCCGTGCGGTAGCCGTCTTTCAACACCTGCTTCACCGCCGCGTCAATGGCATCTGCCTCCTTGTCCAAATCAAAGCTATATCTAAGCATCATAGATGCGCTCAAAACGGTGGCAATCGGGTTCGCAATATCCTTCCCCGCGATATCTGGCGCAGAACCGTGGCTCGGCTCGTACAGCCCGAATTTGCTGTCATTCAAGCTGGCGCTGGCAAGCATCCCGATAGAGCCGGTCACCATGCTTGCCTCGTCAGAGAGAATGTCACCGAACATATTCTCCGTGAGAATCACGTCAAACTGGGCAGGGTCTTTGACCAGCTGCATGGCACAGTTATCCACCAGCATATGTTCCAATGTAACCTCCGGATAATTCTCTGCCACTTCCTCCACCACCTTTCTCCAAAGGCGGGAGGAATCCAGCACATTCGCCTTATCCACGCTGGTCACCTTCTTCCTGCGCTTCATGGCGATGTCAAATCCCTTGATCGCAATACGCCGAATCTCGTTTTCGTCATAGGTCAATGTGTCAATTGCTTTGCGCACGCCGTTCTCCTCAACAGTCTTGCGCTCACCAAAATACAAGCCCCCCGTGAGCTCCCTCATGATCATCATATCAAAGCCCGCCGCACTAATTTCTTCTTTTAACGGGCATGCCCCCGCCAACTCGTCATAGAGCACCGCCGGACGAAGATTCGCAAAAAGGTTCAGTGCCTTTCTGATGGCGAGAAGCCCCGCCTCCGGGCGCAGATTCGGGGGCAGCTTGTACCATGGCGAGGTCGTGGTGTCGCCGCCAATAGATCCCATCAACACAGCATCCGCCGCCTTCGCCGTGGCAATTGCCTCATCCGTCAGTGGTACGCCGTGCACGTCAATGGATGCCCCTCCCATCAAAATATCCGTAAAAAGCATCTTGTGCCCATACACTTCAGCCACCCTGTTCAGCACCTTCTTGGCCTCCGCTACAATCTCCGGGCCAATGCCGTCACCGGGGATACAGGTAATCTTAAGTTCCATTTTCTTCAAGCCTCCTATCTAAAGATTTATAAAAAAATTAATTTAACAACATCCAAACCACCTATATCATAACTGATATAGGTACAAATTTCAACTCATTCGCCTACAATTGCCCTCTCAGCTAAACAAATGCTTAATATTGGAGATACTCTTAGCTGCATCAATAATCTGTTGTCTGTTCTGATCCATATAGTCTTCCAGCTCCTCAATCTCCTCTTGTGTGAACCCGTTGCTTCTAAGGATAATACAATCAGGCACTGTTCCCTCCGCCGAGTGGTCTCTGCGCTCAAACCGCACTAACACAAAGGATTTTCCATTCTTAGAAAGCACTGACGAATGGGTACAATTCAATTCACTCCATTTAATCATCCTGAATCACTCTACCTTTCCACTGCATTCATCACATCCCCGCTCCCCCCACCTCGCGCTCCGCGCTCGGTGTCGCGGCATTCGTCACATCCTTGCTCGTGCAAGCACGGCGCGGATGTTCCTCATTGCTCGCGCAAAAGAGCAGCCCCCTAAGGGACTGCTCCAAGCTTTCAAATCACATGCCCTAATTGCCCTCGGGCTTCTCCACCCTACTGATAGCAGATTTATCCATGGGAATACGGCAATTCTTATTATTGCCAAACTCCACGATCACGGTGTCATCATTGATGTCAATGACACTGCCATAAAATCCGGAAGTGGTCAGCACATAATCTCCTAATTCCAAAGCCGCAATCATGGCTGCGACTCTCTTTTGTTCCTTCTTCTGCGGCCGCATCATCAGAAAATACATCGCCACAAAGAACAATCCGTAGATTACTACCATCATCCCCAAACCAAAGGAATTGCCGGCTGCCGCCGCATCCGCCTCCGTCATTTCTGTCAATAAAATACCCATTTCTCCTCCATTCCGACGCTTCGCGTTTGAAATTATTGTGCCCGCGAAGGTCACACGTTCAATCGTACTCAAATAATAATACACAAAATTCAAGACGGGGGCAAGCCCATTTTCCATATTTAGGAAAAATTTTCAAGCTTGCGTCTCTTGTAGACGGCAAACTCTCCCGCATCCAGCGCGTCCCGAATCTCTTCCATCATTGTATTGTAAAAATAAAGATTGTGCAACACGCAAAGCCGCATACCCAACATCTCCTTTGCCTTCAAGAGATGACGTATGTAAGCTCTAGAATACCTCCTGCATGCCGGGCAGCCGCATCCCTCTTCAATAGGGCTGTCATCCAGCTCATACTTTGCATTGAAGAGATTGATTTTGCCATGATTCGTATACAGATGCCCATGGCGGCCGTTTCTCGTGGGATACACACAGTCAAAGAAATCCACGCCGCGCTCCACTCCCTCCAAAATATTGGCAGGGGTTCCCACACCCATCAGATACGTGGGCTTTTCCTTGGGCAGCCACGGAACCACCTCATCCAGGATATGATACATCTCCTCGTGGGTCTCCCCCACGGCAAGCCCGCCTATGGCATAACCGTCCAAATCCATCTCGGCGATGCGCTTGGCATGTTCTACACGAATGTCATCATAAATCGCACCTTGATTAATGCCAAAGAGAAGCTGTGCCGGATTTACCGCCGTTTCCAACGCGTTCAGCCGCCCTATCTCCCGTTTGCAGCGTTCCAGCCATCTCGTGGTTCGCTCCACGGAAGCCTGAACATACCCTCTGTCCGCCTTGCTGGGCGCACACTCGTCAAATGCCATGGCAATCGTGGAGCCCAGATTGGACTGAATCTGCATACTCTCCTCCGGTCCCATAAAAATCTTCCTGCCATCGATATGGGAATTAAAATAAACTCCCTCCTCCTTAATCTTGCGAAGCCCCGCCAAAGAGAACACCTGAAACCCGCCGGAATCCGTGAGAATCGGTTTGTCCCATGACATGAATTTGTGCAGCCCGCCTAGCTTACGGATCACCTGATCCCCCGGACGCACATGTAAATGATAAGTGTTGGAAAGCTGCACCTGTGTCTTGATCTGCTCCAAATCCTCCGTGGACACGGCACCCTTGATCGCCGCCACCGTACCCACATTCATAAATACAGGCGTCTGAATGACGCCATGCACTGTGGAAAACTCGCCTCTCTTGGCAGCCCCTTCCGTCTTGATCAGACGGTAGCTTGCCTGAAATCCGCGTTGAAGCTGTCCATCCATCTATAATTCCTCCCAGAACTCCTCCAGAGTGATTCCTCTCTCAGTGATGACCGTGGCGGCATCCACTCCCACATAACGAAAATGCCAAGGTTCGTAGTCTATTCCCGTGACATCCTCCTTGCCCTTGGGATACCGCAAAATAAACCCGTATTTACAACCATTCTGCGCAAGCCATTTCCCTTCCATGGTATCGCCAAAGCCTTCCGTCAAATCTTCATAGTTGTCACACGTAATATCAAGTGCAAGCCCAATCTCATGCTCACTACTTCCGGGAATATTGACCACCCGGCTGGACAACTGATATGCCTCCATATAGGACATACCGCGATTCATATATCTGGCAATCTTTCTTCCAAACACAATTTCCTGTCTCTCAGGTGTTCTATAGGGAGACTGAACAATCAGATTCATCCCCTCGTCCTTCGCCGCCTGCAGCATAGCCTTCAAATCATCCACAATCCTCTCGTCACACATCTGACTCCCATGAATTGTCCCCAAAGTAAATGTGTAATCCTCCGGAATAGAATGCTGTTTATTGGTCAGCACCAAGCGCCAATCATTTTTGTCAAAAATAATCTCCCCGCTCTCGTTTCTCGCCGTCTCCTCCGTCACTGTGCTGCCTGCGCTCCCGTTTGCCTCCAAAGCCTCCAGTATATCCTCAGCCTCATATTTGATCACTCCATCCATGCCATGGACAGTCTCGCCCTCCACAAAATCATAATCCGACAACACGTCCTCATCCGACAAAAGCTCCATATCCTCGGGGCGCAGCGCCGACTCAGGGGCAAGCTCCACGTCGCTGTCCAATTCCGCTTTGCTCCATTCCACCGCTCTGCCATCCCCTGCGATAAACAGTGGGAACGAGAAACTGCTGTAGACCACAAACAGGCAAAATGTCATCGCGACCATGGCGAATCGCTTGAAATTCCCTCTGAAATATCTGATCGTATGAAAAACAAACATGCTGAGCACCAAGGCCGGCATAACAAGAATCCTGCATATTTTGTTTTTCCTTCCGAAACGCAAAAGGCTCTTTCTGACACGTTCTTCTATCGTGATTTTCATATGCTTTCCTATTCCACTTCCACTTGCAAGCTTCTACCTCAAAGCTTTCCGCACTCACAAAATTGTTCTGTATTTTTACAGGACACCTACAAGTTTCACATGATAATATATACTATCATAACATAGCTTACCCACAGATGCACTCTTTTTCTTGCGTTTTTTGAAAAAATTTTATATACTTTTATCTATATGTTATATTGTATCTGCTTAATGAAATGCTGTCAACTACCGTGAACGTGAGGGAAAATAATGACAAATTGTTCAGTATTAATCACGGTTGGCACGCTTTCTAACCAACATCGAGGACTGAATTGTTAGATTCATTTAGGAGGAAAACACATGGCAGGATCATCATTTGGAAATATTTTCAAGATAACCACATGGGGGGAATCCCACGGCAAAGCTCTGGGCGTGGTGGTGGATGGCTGTCCCGCAGGTCTTTTGCTGTGCGAGGAGGATATCCAGCGATATCTCGACCGGCGCAAGCCCGGCACAAGCAGCATTACTACCCAGCGCAAAGAAGATGACCGGGTTGAGATTCTCTCCGGCATCTTTGAGGGAAAAACCACCGGCACACCAATCTCCATGATGGTGCGCAACACCTCCCAGATTTCCAAGGATTATGGCAATATCGCCACCTGTTACCGCCCTGGACATGCAGATTACACTTTTGACCAAAAATACGGTTTTCGGGATTATCGAGGGGGCGGACGCTCCTCGGGCAGAGAGACGATCGGCCGCGTGGCAGCCGGCGCCATTGCCGCCAAGCTCCTCTCCGAGATGGGTGTCACCGTACAGGCCTACACCCGCTCTATCGGCCCCATTGAGGCTGATTTGACGGATTTTGACGAAAAAGCAATCCTCGAGACTCCCACGGCAATGCCAGACAGAACCGCAAACGAGAAAGCTGTTTTATACCTGGAAGAAGCCAGAAAGCGCACAGAATCCGTGGGTGGCTGTATGGAATGTCGGGTAACGGGACTCCCCGCAGGGATCGGTGACCCGGTCTTTGAGAAATTAGACGCGAATCTGGCAAAAGCAATCATGTCTATCGGCGCAGTCAAAGCCGTGGAAATCGGTGACGGACATACTGTCTCCTCGCGCTTTGGAAGCGAGAATAATGACGCCTTTCGCATGAAGGACGGGCAGGTTGTAAAATCCACCAATCACGCGGGCGGGGTTCTCGGCGGCATCAGTGACGGTGATGTCTTGCTGTTGCGTGCCTATGTCAAACCTACCCCTTCCATCTATCTTTCCCAACAGACGGTAAATCAGAACGGAGAGGAAATCGATCTCATGATTCAGGGCAGGCATGACCCTGTCATCGTGCCCCGCGCGGTGGTTGTCATGGAATGTATGACCGCCATCACCGTGCTGGATGCCATGATGCTGAACATGACCTCCCGCGCGGAATATCTGGTGAATTTCTATCTGCGAAATTAAAAATCTATGCCCTGCTCGTGCTGCCCAGCTTGTGGAAAGCAATGCAGTTTGGCACATCCACAGGAATGGGCGGCCCGTTCATAATCATGTTGCCAGCCTCAAGATTTAAGTGGAAGAAAGTCATATCATTGCTCTCGTGGTTTAAGGAAACCAGAAATTTACCATTGGGAAAGAATTCTGCATCCTTGGGGTACTCACCGCCAACAGGCAGACAAAACTTTTGTTTGAGCAGTCCAGTCTGGGTATCCACATCAAACAGTACCACGGAATTATCCCCCGCGTTTGAGGACAACATATACTGATAATCCTTGGAAAAGCTCAGGGCGCTTGCGGCATTCGTGCTGCCTTTCTCGAATTTGACAGTCGGTATTGTCTGGATTTTCTCAAATACGGGCTGATTCTTGATATCCTCATAGGAATAGACATCTATATTGCAGCTCCACTCATGTACCACATAAATGAATTTGCCATCCAAAGAAATCTTGATATGTCTGGGCGCCGAATTAAGCTCCGAGTGAATGATATCCGCCAGCTCCACCTTGCCCCATTCCAAATTCACACGATACACCTTCACATGATCCATGCCAGGATCTGCTACCAACAGATACTTGTTGTCATGAGTCATGCGTGCGCAATTGATATGAGGTCTAGAATTGCGTTCCGCAATGCTTCCCAGTCCCTTGTGAAACACCTCGTCAGTGATCTCTCCGATCGAACCATCCTCCTGCAGTTTCAAAACCGTAAGCTTCCCATCATGATATCCCGCCACAAAGAGATAACTGTCCGTGTAATCTGTGGACACATAGCATCCTCTCATGCCATTGATCGAGGCAAAATTAATCAATTCCAGATTGCCGTCCGGCATAATATTATAAGACTCCACGCCAAAATCCGTGATGGAATACAAATACTTACAATTGTGGGAAATCGTCAAATAAGAGGAGTTGGTAATCTCCACCTTGCTCTTCTCTGTGAACCGCCCCTTGTCTATGTCCACGTCATATATCTTGATACCATGGCTGTCTCCCTGCGTATAAGTTGACACATATGCCACGTACTTCTCCTTTGCCTTTGCCATACCGAAGCCTCCTCCAAAAAGTGGGTTTGATTTTCTATAAATATAGCACAATTGCACCATTTTTTAAATACCTTTTTTAGATTATTTTACATCTGCGCATAAAAAAGAGCGGGACAATCCGCCCGCTCCTTTACATACTATATTACGCGCCGCCTGGCTTAGTTCTGGCAGCCACATCCATCATTATTGTAGTTATAGTTGAAGTCCGCTCTGGGGGGAGGAGGAATCATACCAGAACAGTCATTACAGCTCTCCCTTGCGTCCCTGACAGCTTCCTTGGCATCCCACACAGCCTCTCTTGCGTCTCTGACAGCTTCCTTGGCATCCCGTACAGCCCTTGCCGCCCTGCGCTCATCGCGGTCACAATCATTGTCACAGCCGCATCCACAGCTGTTTCTGTTAGACATCGAAGAACAGCCACAACCATTGTTATTACAGCCGCAATCATTGTCGCAGCCACAGTTATTTCCGCTCCGATTACCGCAGGAATTCCCACAGGAATTGCCACCGCCCAAAAGAAGTAACAATATAATCCACCAATTCATTTTACAATACCTGCATTCAATATTTTATTGTATTGTATTCCGTTCTTCTGAATTGTTGCCTGTCTAATTGTTACAATCCTTATTTCTTGCGAACCAACTCCTGACGGATACAGCGAAAGGTCTCCTCCTCGCCACGCTCCGCCAGCATTTTCAACATTTTCTCGAGCACGCCGCTGGTGTACTCGTGCATCATATGCCGATTCTTTCCCTTCAAAAAGTACTCATAGGGCGCAGCGTCCGTGTACTCCTTCCCCTTATACACCTTACACGCCGCGATGCGGTCCATGATCATCTCCGCAATATAACGATCCGGCATGGGAACCGGAACCAGCTCTCCCGGCGCCGCCTTCTTGTTATAATCCAGCCAGTATTCAAAATGGTGCTTGTTGCGCCCCTTGTGATGGAGCCACGCAGAAGAATAGCCGATATCTTCCCGCTCCGCGTCATTGGGACTCCTGTCTCCCTGATAATACCTGACCCCCACCATGAACTCCGAGAGACCGTATTTGGACATATCATGCAAAATGCCCTGGCGGTAGAGCCCGACTCGAAAACACCCCTTTGCCACCAGATACTTATGGTATGTAATTGTCTTAAAATGCTTCCATGCATTACTCATGGATATTACCGCCCCTAAAACATGCTTCTGTCACTATAAAGCTCCGCTCCCTGTTTTTTAGACCTTCTGCCCTTCTTTTTGCCTGCCGTGTCCGGAACACTGACATAGACCGAGCAGCTTCTCCCCGGTACAGCAATCACACTGTCCACGCTCTCCGCCTGAATATCCGGTGTATTCTCCTTCTCGATTGTCATGACACTTTCATCCGTACATTTGACAAGCTGCCACCGCATTCCCTTCGGAAGCTTCGGCATGGCAAGTTCTCTGGTCTCCCAATACATATTGAGTGCCAGATAAAAGAACAAATCCTCTTCATTTCGACCACGTTTCGCATATTTTCCACAATACATAATGCCAATATGTCTGTTGTAGCGCTCCGTGCGAGGTCTCCACGCGCTCTGCCCGTGATAGGACAGATCCGGATAACCGCATGATATATAATCCATAATCTTCAATTCCTTCTCCGGATGAAGAATCGGGTGCTCCCTGCGCAGAGTGACAAATTCCTTCCAAAATGCATAAATGTCTGCATTTCTCTCCAAATCCTTCCAGTCAAGCCAAGCCGTGGCATTGTCCTGACAATAAGGATTGTTGTTACCCTTCTGAGAATTGCCAAACTCGTCCCCCATGAAAATAAGCGGGGTCGACTGGGTGAACAGCATCAGCAACATTGCGTTTTTAATCTGCTTGTGACGCATCTGCTTTATTTTCTTGCGCCTGCTGGGGCCTTCCTCACCGCAGTTCCAGCTGCAATTATTGTCGTTCCCGTCCCGATTATCCTCTCCGTTGGCCTCGTTGTGCTTCCTGTCATATGACACCATATCCATCAAGGTAAAACCATAATAATTGCTCATATAGTGAATACGTCCAAGTCTCTTGGGAATCTTTCGCATTTGGCCCAGCACAGTATCCAGCATATTTTCATCGCCCTTTAAGTACTTCCTCATGTCATAGAGATAGTCATCATTATAGGCAGCCATATTACAATAGTCCGGCTCTTCCTCAGCCTCATATATTTTATCTGTATCAAAATAATAATACCAGAGCTTGGTATCCGCAAACATATCGTCCGTCGCAATCATATCCACGGGAAGATTCTCCCCCATCAGATGAAAACCGTCCACATGGTACTCCAAAACCCAGAAACGAAGTATTTCCGCAATTTTAGGTAGCTTTATGCCTTTTGGAAAGTAAATCTGCATGACGATTTCAATACCCTTCTTGTGAAAAGCGCGAACCATCTCTTTAAATTCCGTGCAAGGGTCATCTCCCGCAGCGTATGCCGCCTTGGGCGCATAATAGAATCCCTGCTTGTAGCCCCAGTAATTGCATTTCTTAGGGCAAAGCTTGTCCAAATCCTCCTCAGAAGGCGTATATGCCGCTGTCTGTGCGCCGAGCACAGCTTTCCGCTCCTCATCCGTGGGAATCTCCGCAAATTCATATACGGGCTGAAGCTCCACGGTGGTAATACCAGTCTCTTTCAGATAGTCCAGTTTCTCCGCCATCCCCTGAAAGGTTCCCCTGTGAGCCACCCCCGAGGATGGATGCTTTGTAAACCCGCGCACATGGGCACAGTAACAGACACACTCATGGAAAGGGATTCTGGGACGCTCATCCCCCTCCCAATCAAACTCATCACAGGGGATCACCGCCCGCCAGTCCTGATGCTTGCGCTCTCTCCCAAAGGCAACGCGGTTGACAAACCGTCTGGCATACCTGTCCGGAACAAGCTCATCTCCCTCATAAAACTGATAAGAGATCTCCTCCGCATCCACACCGTTCAGATATTTGCAGTAAACGTTCCCGATACGCTCCTTGGGCTCAAAAGGTAATTTATGCAATTTTTTACCGGTTCTTCTATCATAAATCAGAATCCCACAGTCAGATTTTTTGGAAACAAAAGAAAACCGAACCGCCCCATCCTCCACATGAGCTCCCAAAGGAAATGGCTTTATGCACGTCGTTTCAGGTTTAGTCATCCGCAGCCTCCTTATCGTATAGATAATTTAATTATATAGTATTGCGCAAAAAATCACAAGCAATTATAATTGAGTTATGAAAATTTATTACAATATGGCTTCGCAACAGTAAAAATATTGTATCAGGAAGGAGATTATTATGGCAAACGAAGATTATGAATCTGAAGAAATGACTGTGGAACTGGAATTGGAGGATGGTTCTGTAGTAAATTGCGCTGTTATCACCATTCTTACTGTGGACAAAAAGGATTATATCGTATTACTTCCCTTGGACGAAAAGGGCGACAATGCGGATGGCGAGGTTTGGTTTTACAGCTACAGCGAGAATCCGGAGGATCCCAACGAGGAACCGGAGCTTGGTTTTATCGAGGATGACGAAGAATATGAGCGGGTTGTGGATGCCTTTGACGAATATTTGGACAACTGTGAGTTTGACGAATTGATAGACGAGTGACTGACAAGCGGATTAAGGAATCTAGTCATCAGCCTGGGACGCTCCTTGGTACCTGTGGTGCTAAGGAGCTCTAAGCGTCTCTTTGCCCGAGTCATTCCCACATAGAAGATTCGGCGCTCTTCCTCCACGGTCTCCCTGTCCGGCATTCTGCCATGGGGATAGACCTTTTCATTACAATCCGGTATAAAGACCCTGTCAAATTCCAGCCCCTTGGAACCGTGAACCGTCATCAGGTGAATCGTGCTTTTTCCCTCCTTAATTCCACGTCCCGCCACCATCTTACCGTCAGACTCATATTCCTTCCACGCCTGCTCCCACTGTTTTACATTGTCATACCCTCTGGCGTCTTCCCGCAGGAACTCCACGATTTCCAACCATTCCTCCAGATGTTCTGCCGCTCCCTGCTTACTTCTCAAATAAGTCTCATAGCCCACTGCCCTACACAGATAAGCAATTGCCAGATTCAGCGACATCCGCCCCATAGCGTCAAGCTGACCTCTAAACCTTTGTATCTCATTGATGATCTTCTCGTCCCCTGAACGCCTCCGCCTCCTGTACCAATCCATCATTGCCTGCAAATCAACACATTCCGTTCCCGCAAGACTTTCCCTGCTGATGTATCGCACAGGCTTATTCATGATGCGAAAAAAATCCTCCCTTCCCCGTTCTCCCGCCGCCAGCTTCAAATAAGCGCAGATATCCTTTGCGAGAAAATGTTCATATGGATTCCTCCCCCGCTCCTTCATCTCGAATGGAATCCCAGACTTTGTCAGCATGGCGGCAAGCTGCTGCATACTGCCATTGGTGCGAAAAAGCACCCCGCAGCTCTCCTCGGGACATTCCTTCGCGGCTTTCTCCAAGGTATCACGCAGAAAATTCAATTCTTGGGCGCGGCTTTCAAAATGATGAAATCCAATACTATCCGCTTCTTTTGCAAGTTTTCCTGCAGCATAGCATTTTTTGACAAAACGATCCTTGTTTTCTGCAATAATTAATTCAGAAGCCGCCACAATCTCCCCTGTACTCCTATAATTTGCGTTCAAAATAATCTGTTTTGCCCCAAGTTCTGTCGCAAACTGTCTCAGACAGGCAGGTTTCGACCCTCGAAAGCCGTAGATTGCCTGATCGTCATCCCCCACCGCAAACAGATTCCCGTGCCGTTCTCCCAGAAGC
>CAMWLG010000014.1 GCA_947175035.1 uncultured Lachnospiraceae bacterium
CCCACATCATTTAGCAAGTTGATCGTATCACTCATAGTAAGTGAATTGTCGCTATCTTCTATTTTGTTTATCACTTTATCATATCTATCAAATTCCGTATATCCTTCACCAATATTTAAATCATTGTAGGCAACAAAATTAGACGCAACTTGATATTCTTTATCAGTTTCCACAACCTGTAAATCATTATCGTAATATTCTACAATTACGGATTTCCCTGTGCTGTCTGCTATCAAATAATGACAATAAATATCTCCGGAAAAATAGATATTATATTTTTTTAATAATTCTATTGCTTCATCAACATTTGAAGCCTTGTCCAAAACTAATCTTATAGCGGTTGTTGTATTCAGTGTGATCTTATTTTCATCATTACTGATTTGTACTTCCGGAACGGCAAGTAAAGCCATTGCTACCCCTTTTTCATTCATTCCATCAAATGGGAGATAAGGCGCAGCCAGCGTTAAAAAATTATTAAAACTAACACCTTCCGTTGGCAAATGCTCTTCCGAATATCCTGCAAAAGATAAATTTACAGTAGATACAGATGCATATCCATTTGAGGGATTTGTGTATAATTGCAGCGATGGTGCATAAGTAAAATCAAAATTTCTGGCAAAAATAATATCTCCATTTTCATTTTTGGTTACAAAAGCAGTACATCCACTATCTGTAACATTAAATTTAATTGGAAGGCCTTTCAATAATCTTTTTGTAACAAATTCTTCTATGTCTTTATCACTTGTAGCACCTTGTTCTAAAAAATCATCAAAACCATAATCACCATAATAAGTCATGCGATACATTCCATAGTGATCAATTTGATTTAAAGATTTTAAAATTTTAAGTTCATTTATAAATAAAACAAAGAAAATAATCGTTATAAAAGCCAATAATGATAAAACAATCATTAGGCTTATTTTGAATTTCTTTTTCATACTCCCTCTCAGCAATTTGTCGGATTCACAACAACGCCGCCTCCACCCCCAGAACTCCTGACAGTTCCACAGGCTCACCCCACTCCACGCTGTAGAGCCTGCTGCCGTAATGAACGGTTTTCATCTCATCCAGTGCGGCACACAAGGGATTGTTCTCAAAGCCGCCCCACAGGAGGAGCGCAAAATCTGTTTCCGCCGCCACGGAACGCAGAAAGTCTTTACAGAGCTTCCTGTCATTATCCTTCACATACAAATAGGACACGGTGCCATAATTGATCTCCTGCCCCGCTTTCGGGAACTCGGGAAACCCAAATAACCTCGTAGGCATGTGTGACAACAGCTTGTATATCCCACCGTAGGAGCACATTTTATACTGTTTATGCGCCTGTTGATTCCCCACAAAACAACATGCCTTGATTTCTCCGTTTTCCCTGACACAGTAAAAGTCCGTCTCACCAAGCCCCTTGCACTGATAATCCACAGGGGTGAGGCTTTGCGCGGCAAAGTGCGACTCCATCAGTTGTTCGAAGCCCTCCATGTGATTCTTCTCCAACTTTAAGATTCTCCTGCCCCCATGAAAACAGTAGGTGGTGTAATGCCCCAGATAGCGATAGAGAGGCATATTCCTGTGATGTTTCTCCAAAAGCAGAATGGCAGGCTTGTTGTCGTCCAATATGGTGGTATAAAAGCAGTGACAGTCCGAAACTCCCTCATACAGAAAACGGTACGCCTCCGCAAAAAAATACAGCCGCTTTCTGTAGTCAGGATGGATTTTCAACCCCGTGAGGTAACCGCACTTCTGAACACTTCCGTTCACATACTCCCCTCGTATGACCGCCCCGCCCACGGCGGCTGTCCTCCCCTGCACATTGTCGATGACCACCAGAATCTTTGCCACGTCACCCTCCGCCTCGAAAGAAGCAATTGGCGAAGGATTTCGAAGGTACTGGATGCTGATCCCACCGTCAAACCCGCCGCTTTCAAAGATTTCCCTGATTCCTTCGTCGTCCGCTCTTTCCGCAAACCGTATCGTATATTTATTATTTTGGATATTCATCTAAGTTTTCTCCTATGGGCACGTTCATTTTCTGATCCACTTCCCCGCCAATCCTCAGGTTCATGCTCCAAAATAACCACCACAGCAAGGGACTTGTCCGCCCGAGGGACGCCATCCCCCGGTTCCACACCGTCCCCGGAGCGGAAAATTCCTTTCTCGCGTCACGACACAGGCTGCTCAACCGCTCTGCCGAGATCAGCTTTGGATGAAAGGCAAGCTCGCCATAATTGTACCCGTCCGCCAACCACCACTTGTCGTAAATCAGCCTGTTGTCCTGCTTTAAGCGATTGTACAGAGGCGTCCCTGGAAATGGCAAAAGATGGTTAAAGGCCGCCGTGTAAAAATTATGCTTCTTGGCAAATTCCAGAGCGTCGTTCACCGTGCGCTCATCGTCATTGTCATATCCAAAGACAAAGGTGGCGTAAATCCCTATCCCCGCGTCATGGATACGCTTCACCAGCTCGTCCCGCTCCCCCAGCGCGTAATTAAACGATTTGTTCATCTGGTTCAGATTCGCCTCGTTCAGACTCTCAAAGCCAATCAGGATGATCTCACAACCGCTCCTTTTCATGGCCTTCAAAAGCTCCTCATCCTTTGCCATAGAAAGAGTTCCCTGCCCCGCCCACTTAATATGCAAAGGTTCCACGGCGTCAAAGATCCCCATGGCATTGGCACGGTTTGCCACCAGATTATCATCCACCAGAAAAGTATATTTGTACTTGGAAGCCTTGATATCATCCACTATCAGCTCATGATCCCTGCAATAGTATTTGCTGCAATAGAACTTAGAAATAGAGCAAAAATCGCAGGAATGACAGCACCCCCGCCCCGTCTCCACAAGGGACACGGGCAGGTATCTTTTGCCGTGAAAAATACTCTTGTCAGGATGAATGTCATACTCTCCGATTCCGCCCTGATAAAGCCTTTGCAGACAGCCATTTTGAAAGTCCGCCAGCATCTTGCCCCACACGTTCTCCGCATTGCCCGCGATCACGCTATCGCAATATTCCAGCGTCTCCTGAGGGCAAAGCGTGGCATGATATCCTCCCATCACCACGGGAATCCCCCGCTCCCGAAAGACCTTGGCAATCCGATAAGCTCTCTTGGCAGTGTAGGTCTCTGTGGTGATACAGACCAAGTCCGTGTTCGTCTCATAGTCGATCAGCTCTATGCGGTCGTCAAAAAATTCTGTCTCCACCTCCGCAGGTGTGAGCGCCTTCAGCACGGCGATGGTCAAGGGCTCCATCTTCCACGTGCCGATATATTTCTGCCCAGGCTTCTTGCCGATTGCGGGCAATATCAATGTAATCTTCATATTTTTACTCCTACAACACTGGTATGTCCGAATTGTCGCACATAACCTCTCTCGTGAATTTATGCCATTTGTCCGCATACCCCTTATATCCCATATTCAGGGGCAGGGACAACCACGGACTGTGTGAAAACGGCGCCAGCCTCTTCAGTATATTTGAGGTGGAATAGGTTGCGCGCCACGCTCGGTCTGTCCCTTCCATAAGCTGCTCCACGGTCATTCGCTTGGGAACGAACACGCAATGTTCCACATCATACATGGCCCAGTTACGCTCAAAGATCCTGCCCTCCTGCTCCAACTGAGCATAGTACTGTGTCCCTGGAAAAGGGGTGAGTATAGAATATCTGGGCAGATCGATTTTTGCCTTGATGATCATCTCCACGGTGCGGTCGAAAACGCTCTCATCCTCCTCGTCCCCGCCAAAGGCAAAGCAGCCCTGCACCAGAATCCCATTGTCATGCAGCTTCTTCATAAGCTCCACATAACTGTCCACCCGATTCACGCCCTTGTGGATATATTGCTGGGACTCCTGGGTGATTGACTCAAAACCAATCAACAGCCCCTTGCACCCGCTTTTCCTGAAAACCGTAATCAGCTCCTCATCAATGCCGATGGAGGATGTCACAAGCCCCAGCCACATGACCTTCAGCGGAATCAGCGCCGTGAAAAGCTCTATGGCATAGCTTCTGTCTGTAATCAGGTTCACATCCGGAAATAGGACATGCCGCGTGTTCAGTGCCTCGATTTCCGCCACGATTTCTTTCACAGGACGCTTGTACACCGTGCGTCCGAAGGCGGCGGGATAGGCACAGAAAGTACAGGTGTGACAACACCCCCTTATGGCTTCCACCGTCTTGGTGGTGATATATCTCTTGGGATTCAGGAGCTCCCGTCTCGGTGTGGGTCTGCCCTCTATCGTGAAGTCATCGTTTTGGCGGTAGATTTTCCGATAATCTCCCTTGATGTAATCATGGATAAATTGAGGGAAGGTCTGCTCTGAAAATCCCGTGAAGATCACGTCCCCATGCTGTGCTGCCTCCTCGGGCATCAGGCTCGGATGCACTCCGCCCAGGAACACGGTCTTGCCCTTCTTCCGAAAGTAATCCGCATAGGCATAGCATCTGGGTGATGTTCCCGTGATACAGGTGATGCCTATGAGTTCCGCATCAATATCCAGCGGAATCTTCCCTGCCGTCTCGTCATAAATGACCACCTCCGCCTCCACGTCCTCTGGAATCAGGGCCGCAAGAGTGGTAAGGGTCAGGGGCGCGTAGTGGAGGGATTTTCCAAAGCTCCCCGAGTATCTGTGCATCGCGCCCGCGGGGGCGAGCAAAGCAATTTTCAACATAGTTTTTTATCCTTTCACAGTGTATTAATCGGTAGAGGGCGATTCAGCAGTTCCGCGAATTCCTCCTCCGGCATAGGTTTATAGAAATAATATCCCTGTATCATATCACAGCCCACCGACTGCAGGAATGTCAGCTGTTCCTTGGTCTCCACGCCCTCTGCAACCACCTTTGCCCCCACGTCGTGGGACAGGCCGATGATATGTTTGATGATTGCCTCCACCTTTCTGCCCTTTCCGATTTGGGAGATAAATCCCATATCGAGCTTGATGATGTCAAATTCAAAGCTCTCAAGGGTGGAGAAGGAGGACATTCCGCTGCCGAAGTCATCCAGCATCAGCGCCAGCCCCAGTCTCTTCATCTCATCCAAGAAGGAAATTGCGTCGGATTCCAGCTCTGCATAGGCCGATTCCGTCACCTCCAGCTTCAACATATCCCTGACATGTTCCAGATTGCCCAACTTGTTTTTCAGCATCTCCAACAGCTTCACATCATAAAAATCCACTCTGGACAAATTGACCGCACAGGGGACAACCTTCTGCTTCTTCTGTATCCGCTCATAATTAAATGCAAGGACACTGTTGACCATGAAGCTGTCGATTCTTGTAATATATCCTTCCTTCTCAAAAACCGGCACGAACTGCCCGGGGGAAATCATTCCCCGCTCCGAATGGCGCCACCGAATCAGCGCCTCCGCGCTCACAATCTCCCCTGTCATCGCATCAACCACAGGCTGATAATATGTTCGGAATTCTCCCTTGGCAAAAGCATTGTCAATCTCCGAGATCAACCGCCGCTGATCCACATAATCACTGCTCATTTTTTTGTCACATACAGCATAGCAATTGCCGTGGGACGGGTCAAGGGAATTCTCCGCCAGCTTCGCCCGGTCAAGCATATGCTGAATCTTCATTTCGCCGTCTCCGTCTTCCCCGATGTCGATATGATAGATTCCGCATCTGATCAGGATGGGCAGCCGTTTGGACTCCTCCACATAGCACTGATGACACATCTCCTCCAACGTTTCTTCCGTGAGATTTTCCGTCTTGGTGATCAGGGCAAAATGGTCGCTCTCAAGCCTTGCGGTAAGCACGGGATTCAGTGATCTTACCAGAATATCCCTTGTCATGAAAATCACCATATCGCCACTGTGAAGTCCCAACAAATCATTCACTGCCTTGAAGCCCTGCACGTTGGCATAGACCACGGAATATCCCTTCTGATATTCCGGCTCCTTCAACAGCTTCTCCGCCTGGGCGATAAACCCAGACCTGGAATACTCGTCTGTCATCCAATCATGATCCAAAATCATGGAGATATCGGTGTAGCTGACCAGCAGCCGTCTTTGATCGCCCGCAATCATGCTGACCCGCAGATTGTCCGCCTTGATCTCGTCCCCCGCGTCCAGATGAACCGTTAGCACGTAGCCGCCCTTATGTGCTATCTCATCCAGAATGACCTCCGCCGTGCTCAGCTCCAAAAAAGGCTCCCTCTCATCCCGAACCACCAGCCTCTCCGCCAGTAATTGATTCAGCTCCTCCATGGTATCGATATGTATCGGAATGATCCCTTTCGAAAGCCAAAAATCGCTGATATGAAGGAAATTAACCCGACCGCTCTCCGGGTCAACCTCCATAATGCAGTCATATCTGTCCGATACAATGGTTTGAAAGATTCTGTCAGAGTGGATGATTCCAGCGTGGAGCGGTCTGGTTTTCCCGTTTTCCATAATCTCGCCCTCGCCGAAAAACTCCGTGATGCCATTTCTTATGATAAAATAAGCGCCGTCCGGAATCAGATAAATCTCCCTGCCATGACTATCTTCCGCTATAATCTCATCCACCAGCTTCCTGCCGTCCAAGGTGACCGTTTTCTCATAGAGGATATGGGGCATGATATTGATTCCGGTGAGTCCAAGACCGTCCGTAAACTTCACAAAATCCGGGTCTACTGCCTCACCCGGAAGCTCCGGCGGCATATAAACCTCCTCCGCAGCGTTCACCGACCCCGCACTCAATCCTATAAAAATCCCATCAAAAATCTCCTGATCCTGAAGAAGTTCTCTGAGTCCACAGCGTTTCATGAACGCATTCTCCGTAGGGCCATGTCCCCCAGAGAGATAAAACACATCCGCCCACTGCAAGGCGCTCTTAAGCGCATCCCTGTCCGCGTCCTCCGCAGGACATCCGCTCGTTTCCCGATAATCTTCTATCGCCCTGTCGTCAAAGCATCTGATCTCCTCGATAAAGAATCCCGCCAGGGAAAATGCGTCACGCATTTCTTCTGTCACATGATCCGCCATTTTCGCATCAGCCGGGTCGCAGGCAAAAACCAGAAAATGGGCGTGATCCGGCCAGTATCTTTTCAAGTTATCTGCGAAGCCATTGGATGCGTCCAAGGGCTTTGGCACATACTTCTTTGGCTGATATTCCACAAAGCTGCTGGTTAAAAAAGTGACCATACACTGTCCCTCACCTTCGCATTTACCCTTACATCTCAAACCACTCTTCCCACCCGCTCTTACCACTTAAGTGCGCGGGCTTGATATCCCCGATTCTCATGCCCTCTCCAGAGAGCCGTCTGATATAATCCTTCTCAGGTCTTCCTGACACAATCTGCACAGCCGCGCCTTCCAACTGTCCCAGACTTCTGCAATAGTCATAGTGATAGCTCTCCCTGAGTGCCCGATCCAACATCTCCCCCGTGATATGTCCCGCATCCGTATACAGGCAATACCGATTGCCCGCTGGCGCAAGCAATGCGAAATGCTCCCCTATCCCCAGGGACAAGAGTGCTTGGTGCACAAACTCCTCCGTGAGCTTTTCCCCGAACAGATCACAGGCAATGCCTTTTCTCCTCAAAAAACGAATCCGCGGCGGGTGGTTCGGATAGGTCTCCAACACCTCCACAATATCACCGATACAATAGCGGTAAAATCCCCCGCCCGTGGTAACGATCAGCTCATACTCGCCCTTTTGCAGCCTATGCGCCGGATAGATTTCATTATTCGACAGACTTCGAAACTCAAAAAAATGGGAATACACGCTGAGCCTGCTCCCCTCCTCCCCCACCAGAGGAAACGAGACAAAGCATTCCGTGGCAAGCAGCCCCTTGGGTTCCAGATACACCGATGGAAAACGCCTCCTGACAGCCTCCACATAATCCGCCGAGGCGCCGTCCGCCCAACAACTGATCAGCTTCAGCTTCGGGAACAGCCTGTCAAACCGATTCGCGCGAACCGCCTCCCACAAAAGCCTTCTCCGTCCCGACGGGAGCGTCCGCGCCAGCTCTCCCGCATGTTCCACAATGAAATCACACAAAATCGTGAGAAAGGTGGGATTCCACACGGATATCAAGGACAGCTCCTCACAGTTTAACAGTTGGACACATGTTCTCCAATAAAAATCCTGCATATCCGAGACAAACTTCACCTCAGAGCCCACAGCAAAGAGCATCCCCATAATCCCCTGTTCCAACCTGCCAAAATACTCCGCATCCTCCTCGAAGCCGATGGGAATTCCGCAGGGGGCATACTGTCTCGCCGCCGTGACAGGCGTGATAGACCAATAACTCTTACCCTCTGTGACACCCTCTATCTTATCATAAATATCATAAAGCCACGGCCGGATTCCACGCTGGAACTCCTGCTTTAAGGACGGCGTGTAGGGAATCAGCTTCTTGCCCCCGGAAGATCCGCTGGTGAGTTCAAAGAGCAGGACGTCCTCGGCTGTGAGCACCCGCCGCTCCCCCTTACACATCCGGTCAATATAGGGCTCATAATCCTCATATCGCGTCAGCGGAACCATCCGGGCAAAATCCCGATAATTATGTATCCTGTCAAAACCGCATTCCCGTCCGTAAACTGTGTCCGCATTCTTCCTAAGAAGCTCTTGCAGGTACGCCCCCTGCACCCTTCCGATATGACAGGGGGCAGCAAATCTGCAGTATTCCCGCCAGTACAACCACTTACAGATGTCGTTTAAAATCCTACATTTCACGCTCATCAAATAACAACCCCACCGCACGTTTTTTTAGTTTTGATTTATCAATCCGGGCAAGACAGGCAAGGTCATTGCCCTGGCGATAACCAGGATTCATCTGACAGAAAAAAGCCACGTCCCTATTCTTCAATTCCCGCTCCCCGATATCCGCAACCCCCGCCTTCAGCTTGTCCTTGACACCTTTGTATTCCATCACACCACTTATGGGATTATATTCCTCAGGATACAATAAAGAGCCGTAGGCGTCAATGATGCTTTGCTCATACTCCGGTGTCGCCGTCTCACAGTTTGGATAAAATTCCGTCCAAAATAAGGGCAGCATCCGATAGGTCTTGTACCCCTTACAGATCAAAAACCAATAGAATTCCTCATACTTTTCCGCAAACTCAAACCAAAACCTTGCCCATGACCGGAAAAGCTCCATGTCTCCCCAATAGTCTTTGTGGATGATGGTGTCGCCCGAGAAAATACCATGGACAGCCTTGCCACCCACATCCAATTTCAACACCTTCTGGGTGGTAAAACCCACCAGCCCGTCCGTCTCGTGATACAGCGCCAGACAATAATCCTTCCCGTAAAAATCCCGCAGAAATACCTGTTCATCCGTATCGTCATAAAATGCACTCATAAGCTCATACATGGCAGAAAGTTCTGCCTTTGTGTAGCTGCTTATGGGTTCCACCTTTCCCTTCAACATCTGTTGTCTCCTTCATCTATTCCGAAGTGTCATTTGCACCTTTCATCCCGAACCGCATCCCCTGTTTCTTGAATACCTCTTTCCGAAACAAAGGATTATAAATCAAATACGTCAAAAACCGATAGGGAGTGCGCAGGTTCGTGCGTGGTTCCAGCGCTCTCCTGACAATTGACCCCACGCTGTTAAACCGCTTCCGACAGTCAAAAGAAATCTCCGTGAGCTCCTCGGGCGACATATTCCTGGGGACAATGCTGGCATAGTTAAAACGGTATTCCTCCGAGAGCCACCATTTTCCGCCGTACAGCAGACGTCCCTCCTGCTCCATCTGCCGATACAGGGGGGTTCCGGGATAGGGCATCAGGATATTGAACGCCGCAAAGGTAAACTTATTCCTGATGGCAAAATCACAGGTCGCCCGTATGGACTCCACAGTGTCCCCGTCATGTCCCACCGTGAATGCCGCCCATGTTTGAAGTCCCCATTGTCTAAGCTGCTCGATCTCAGACTGATACAACTCCTCCGACCCTTTCCGATTCGTCCCCTTGTTCATCTGGGCGATACACTCCGGGGATATGGATTCAAAACCGATGACCAGCCCCAGACACCCGCTTTGCACCATGAGCTCCATCAGCTCCCTGTCCTTCAACATATCCATACTGCCCTGACTCACCCAGCGCACCTTTAAAGGAATCAACGCCCGAAAAAGCTCCTTCGCCTTCTGTCTGTCACAGACAATATTGTCATCCACAAAGAACAGGAGCCTGCGCTTCTGAGATCGAATCTCCGCAACCACATCCTCCACGGGACGACAGTAATGATGTGCGTCAAAATAGACGGTAGAGGCACAGAAACTGCACCGATGACTGCATCCTCTGGAAAACTGCAGCAGGGTGATGGGAAGATATCCTTTGCCCTCAAAAATATCTCGTCTGGCAATCACATGAAGCTGTGGACATTCAGGCTGGACAGCCTCATAACGGGATTGTAGATTGCCCGCGCGAAAGTCCTCTATCATCCTCTCCCATATGGGCTCCGCGTCTCCCACCATCACACAGTCACAGTGCTCAGCAACCTCCTCGGGAATCAGCTTGGCATGCATCCCGCCCAGCACGGTCTTCACACCCCTTTTTTGAAATTCCTCGCTGATCTCATATGCCCGTCTGGCGGTGAAGGTCTCCACGGTAATCGCCACCAAGTCTGTGGGCTCATCATAGGGAATCTGCTCCATGCGGTCATCATACATCACCACTTCCACATCCTTTGGGGTGAGCGCGGCAAGTATCCCCAGCTGCAACGGCTCCATGCGCCCCTCATCCACATACAGGCTGTGTTCCCGCCTTCCGATATTGGGTTTAATCAACGTCAGCTTCATGTAAGATTCCTCCCAACAACTGTCCCTGTTTTGAATGAATTTCCCTGCGGGAAATAAAATTCACAAGGAGAAATACCGCCAAATTCCACGGCAAAAAATGAATCGGATTCGAAAAAAGTCTTTTGACAATGCATTTGACCGAATAGAATTCCGTCCGTATCCGCAGGCACCCGTCCCGCAGTTCCTCAGGCGTCATGCGGGCTGGGAAAAAAGCAGTTTCCCCATAGCGATAATTGTCCGACAGCCACCACTTTTTATAAATCAGTCTGTTCTCCTGCTCCATCCTTGCATACACTGGAGTCCCCGGCATGGGAATCAGGGGATTAAAATTAGTGACTGCCAATTTATTTTGCAGTGCAAACGCAAACGTCTTGTCAAACACATCCTTTTCATCACTGTCATATCCCAAGACAAAGGTGCCATATATCAGCATCTTATGACGATAAACATTCCGGATCACCGCATCGTAATCCACCGCCGCCCTGTTGGCTGTTTTGTTCATCCGCTCAAGGCTGCCCGGATTCAGACTCTCAAATCCCATAAGTACGAGAAAACAGCCCGCCTTCTTCATGGCAGACAAAATCTCGTCATCCCTGGCCGCGTCCATGCTGATCTGACAGGCCCACTTTTTCTTCAGAGGAGCGATCTTTCTGAATAGCTCCAACGCGGAATCCCGATCATAAAAAAGGTTATCATCCACAAAAAAGATAAGTTTCTCTTTGACAAGTTTCAGCTCCGCCACCACCGCATCCACGGACTTCTTGCGCACACATTGATACATGGTCTTAATGGAACAGAAATCACAGTGGAATTTACAGCCCCGGGAAATCTGATATACCCCAAGATTGTAATATTTATGTTTATATACCTGTTCGAATCCGGATGGGGCGGCATCCATCACAGGCAGTTCAAATTTCTCGGAGGAAATATACTGCCTCTTAGGAGCCCCCTCAGCGCAGTCCGCCAGAAAGCTCCCCCAGGTATCCTCCGCGTCCCCCACAATTACCGTATCCGCATAGCGAAGCGCCTCCTGTGCCATGACCGCCATGTGGAATCCCCCCATGACAATGATGTTGCTGTCCGTCTTATATTTGCGGGCAAGGATGTAAGCGCGCTTTGCCGTGTATGTCTCCACCGAGAACGCTATAATATCAGCATCCAATCGCTCCGGCAGCCTCTCCACCCGCTCATCAATAAAGTCAATCTCATAATCCGCGGGAGTGAGGCTCTTGATAATCCCGAATAGAATGGGCTTCATGGCGTCAGAACTGATATGTTCAAACATGTTAAGTCTGATAAAAGTTATCTTCATGGCGTTCCCCGCCTATGCTTGTCAATCCCTAAAAATTTGAACCCGATATTCGCCCCCAGAAGTATCAACACATAGGGGCTTTTCGCCATGGGCGAGGAGAAGGTACGCTTCAAGACCCTGCGCCAGCTGTAAGACTCCCGCCACACCTTCCTGTATATGGCGTCAAGGCGCTTCGGCGACATATTCTTGGGCTGAAACACCGTGTTGTGCTGTTGGTATCTGCTCCAATCCTTCGTGATGAGCCGCCCCTCCCTCTCATATTCCGTGTAAAATCTGGTGCCCGGATAAGGCGTGAGAATCGCAAATCTGCATAGGTCAAGCCCAAGCTTGTCCACCCGCTCGGGCAATGCCAACAGCTCTTCTTCCGTGTCCGTATCAAAACCCAGCACGAAACAGCCGTTCACGGCAATCCCATGGCTGTGGATGTTGTCTATGATTTCCTTGTATTTATCCGCATCCTGAAAGCGTTTGGCGGCATTTCTAAGAGAGGTGGAGTTCAAGGACTCCAATCCAATCAGAACGCCCCGACAGCCGCTCTCATAAGCCTCCTGCATCAGCTCATGGTCATATCCAAAATCTGCTGTCGCATTGGACGCCCACAGGATTTTCAAAGGCTTCATGGCCCGCATCAGCTTAAGTGCGTACTCTCTATCGGCAAAGAAATTGGGATCATAGAAAATCACAATTCTTGATCTCAGCTCCTTCAATTCCCGGATCACACTTTTCACAGGTCGGGGATCACTCTTCCACATAGTACGCATGGAGCAATATTTGCAGCTATTCCCGCATCCCCTGTTGGCAATCAGGGCAGGAATCCGGAGCTTTTTGCGCCGGGTGACCTTATCTCTGGCGGGAATGCGAAAATCAGCCGCACAGACATTATAATCCTTATAAACCTTTTGAGGAGTGCCATTGACGAAATCCTGAAGAAAGCGGGGCAGCGAATTCTCTGCAGGGCCTACAATCACCGTGTCGCAATGCCTTGCAGCCTCCTCGGGCAGCGCCGAGGCATGATATCCCCCGCACACAATGTACGCACCCGTTTTCTTAAATCTGGCACAGTGCTTATATGCCGTGAGGCTTGAAGATGTATCAAAAGTGAGCAGGACAAGGTCATAGGCCTCCCTGTCATAGCAAACCCTCTGAGAATTCTCGTCCACCACGTCAATCTGATCAAAGATGCCCTCGGGGATCAGGGAATAGAGCGTGGCAAGGGTCAGGGACGGATAAGAAAGCAGATTGGAGAATCTGCCCCTGTAGGAGACTTCTTTTTCATTCCACACATGAATCATTAGTAGTTTCAAAATTTTGTACCTCTGTTCTCTTTCTGATTTATATTATCCCATACGTACAATTCAGTCCGCGCCATTCGCAAAGCCGCATCTTACGATGCCTTTTCCTTACAAGTCATACGGTGTTACCTGATATAAACGTATATCAGAGACCAACTTTCTCTACAAATCATACGGTGTTACCTGATATACGTAGTAGTTCAACCAATTACAATAGAGGCTATTGCTATGCCCTCTCCACTGCAGCAGGGGTCTTTGCTCCGGGTCGTCATCAGGGAAATAATTGTAGGGCACTTGGATATCCAGCCCTTTGTTCAAATCCCTAAAATACTCGTTGCGCAAGGTATAGCGGTCGTATTCGGGATGTCCGGTGACAAAGATTTTCTTGCCGTTCTCCGCAATCGCCAGGAATACTCCCGCCGTCTCCGATTCCGCCAGCACAGTGAGCTCGCTGCACGCATGGATCGCCTCCGCCGGGGTCTCCGTATGGCGGCTGTGGGGCGCCAGAAAAATATCGTCAAAGCCCCGCACCAAGGGAATCTTGCGGTTGGAAACCACATGCTCATAAATGCCAAACAGCTTATGGGGGAACTGTCGCTTGTTAATACCATAATAGTGATAGAATCCCGCCTGGGCTGCCCAGCAGATATGCAGGGTGGAAGTCACATGTTCCTCCGCCCAGTCCATAATCTCGCATATTTCCTCCCAGTAATCCACCTCCTCGAAAGAAATGTCCTCCACGGGGGCTCCGGTGATGATCATACCATCATATTTTAAATCCCTGACTTCATCCAGTGTGGTATAGAATTTGTTCAAATGGCTGGCAGGCGTATTCTGGGATATATGACTCTTCACGTTCATAAATGTCACGTCCACCTGCAGGGGCGTGTTGGAGAGGGCACGCAAAAGCTGCAGCTCCGTGTCCTGCTTGATGGGCATAATATTCAGGATGAGTACCTGCAGCGGACGAATGTCCTGATGCAGCGCGCGGTTCTCATCCATGACAAATATATTCTCGTTTTCCAGTATTTCCTTCGCGGGAAGTTCACTTTGTGTTTTAATAGGCATGATGCAGCCCTCCTGTATTGATTAATATTTTGTAACTGTTCAGAACCAAGCGAATTTATTGGAAAATGACGATGAAAGCTTGCTTTCATAAGGCATTTTTCCTATAAATTCATTTGGCGAGAGCCAAATATGAGCAAAATGGGAGCTGCGTAGCAGCATTTTGCGAATGGTTCTGAATAGTTACAATATTTTTATTCCCCAAGGTATTGCCCCATAAAATCCTCCTCGGACAAAATGGGAACATTCAGCTCCTTTGCCTTCTTATTCTTGGAGGAATTGGAAGCGATGTCATTATTGATCAGGCAGGTGGTCTTGCTGGTGACACTGCCGGTCACTTTGCCGCCCTTCTGCTCTATGATATCCTTCAATTCATTGCGGTTCTCATAATGATTCAAGCTGCCGGTGATGACAAAGCTCATGCCGGACAAGGTCTGGCTGCCGGCGTCTATCTGGGGCACCTCCACGTTCAGCTTTTGCATCAGTCTGTCTATCCTTTGCAGATTATCCGCATCGCCCAGATACTCCACGATCGCACGGGCAAGCACCTCGCCCACACCCTCAATCTCGCTGAGCGCTTCCTCGTCCGCCTGCTTGATTTTCTCCAAATCATAATCAAAATGCCTGCAGAGGAGCTTGGCATTGGCAAGGCCAATCCCCGCAATGCCCAGACTGTAGATTACCCTCGGCAATGTGGTGTTTCTGGCTGTTTCCACGCTGTCTATCAGCTTTTGATAGGAACGCTCGCCAAACCCTTCCATGGAGGTAATCTCGTCCCGATATTTTTCCAGCTCAAATAAATCCGCAAATTCGTGGATAAATCCCCTGTCAATGAATTTTTCCAGCGTGGCCTCGGAAAGACCGTCGATATTCAGGGCGTCACGGCTGACAAACAGGGTGAATGCCTTAATCTGCTTGGCAGCACACTTCTCATTGGTACAGTATAAGGATTGCACATCATTCATCTGTTGGATGCGCGTGGGCTGACCACACACAGGACAAGTTGTTGGAATCTCCAAGGTGTCGCTCCGGGTAAGGTTCTCTGCAATCTGGGGGATGATCATATTGGCCTTAAACACTGTGATCTTGTCCCCGATGCCCAATTTTAAAGACTTCACGATACTGACGTTGTGGACGGAGGCACGGCTTACAGTGGTGCCCTCCAGCTCCACGGGCTCGAAGATTGCCACGGGATTAATCAGCCCTGTGCGGCTGGCGCTCCACTCCATCTCCAATAGGGTGGTTTCCCTGATCTCATCCGCCCATTTGAAGGCAATGGAATCCCTTGGAAATTTGGCGGTTCTGCCCAGGGAACGCCCATAGGCGATATCCTCATAGACGAGCACCAGCCCGTCCGAGGGAATGTCGTAATCTTCTATCTTTTTCTCAAAAAAATCAATCCTGTCCAGAATTGTATCCGTCTCCACCAGATAATGCTCTACCACCTGAAACCCCTGTCGCTCCAAAAAGTCAAACTGCTCCATGCGGGAATTCTGAAAGTCAACCCCCTCCGCTTTCACCAGATTAAAGGCATAGAACTGCACATTTCTTCCCGCAGTGATCTCGTTGTTCAACTGGCGCACAGAACCGCTGCATAGATTGCGGGGGTTCTTGTACTTATCCGCCTCATCAGGAATCTCCTGATTAATCTTCTCAAAATCGGAATAGCTGATCACCGCCTCGCCCCGAAGAACCAGCTCGCCCTGATAGGCAATCTGCAGGGGAAGATTCTTAAATGTCTTGGCATTGTTGGTGATCACCTCCCCGATCTCCCCATTGCCCCTTGTCACCGCTTTTGCAAGTTTTCCTGCATTATAGGTCAAAACAATGGTCAAACCGTCCAGTTTCCAGCTCAAAATCGCAGGATTACCCTGCAACCAGCTTTTTAACTCCTCTCTGTCCTTGGTCTTGCCCAGAGAGAGCATAGGGGATTCATGGCGCTCCTTGGGCAGCTCATCCACCGCCTCGTAACCCACGTTTACCGTGGGGCTGTTCGCCAGCACAATTCCCGTCTTTTCCTCCAAGGCAGCCAATTCATCATAGAGGGCATCATACTCGTAATTGCTCATGATTTCCCTGTCCTCGGCATAGTAAGCCTTGGAAGCCCGATTCAAAAGCTCCGTCAAATATTTGATCCTGTCTAATTCGCTGTTCTGTTCACTGTTCTGCGCCTGATTCTCCTTCATAACTGTCTCCATTTCTTTATGATATCACATGCTATTTTATGTCTTTCTTTCAATCCCTGCCCGCTCATACAACTCTGCGCATTCCTGTTCACTCAGTTCCCGATATGCCCCGGGCTTCAAATCTCCCACCAATATATTCATCACCCGCACGCGCTTCAAGCTCTGCACCCGATAGCCAAACGCCTTGCACATCCTGCGAATCTGTCGGTTCAGCCCTTGGGTCAGCACAATCCGAAAGGTATATTTCCCCACCTGCGTGACCTCGCAGGGCTTTGTGGTTGTCTCAAGCTCCTGCAAATACACTCCCTGTTCGATTTGAGATAAAAATACGCTCGTTATCTCTTTGTTGACCTTCACAAGATATTCTCTCTCGTGTCCATTGGCTCCCCGCATCATGGCTTCTATTAAATCACCATCATTGGTCATTAGGATCAGCCCTTCGGAATCCTTATCTAATCTTCCCGCATAGGTGACACGGGCGGGATATTTGATAATATCCGTTATTTTACGTTCTGCATGAGCATCCCGCTCTGTACAGGTGACACCTACAGGCTTGTAGCATGCTAAGACCACCTTCTTTTGAACCTTGCCGAATACCTTTTTTCCCACCTGCACGCTGTCCGTATCGCTGACGCTCTGCCCCACCGTGGCGGTCTTGCCATTGACAAGCACCTTGCCCGAGGCAATCAGTTTGTCCGCATCCCGTCTGGAACAGACCCCGCATTGTGCCAGATATTTATTCAGGCGCGTTTTCTCCCTGTCATCACTGTTCCCCATAAAGCTCCAACTCCTCTAGGCGCATGACCTTGGGAACGCCGTTCGCCTCCCTCAGTCCCCGCTTTGCCATCTGGTCTGCAAGTTCATTATACTCCACATTGCTGTGCGCCGCCACCTTTGTATAGAAAATCTGAATACTTTTCCCCCACTCCCGCATGGAAGCGGCATATTTTTGGGTGAGCTCCGTCTTGCTCCGCCAGCTTCCCGTGACCCATTTCTCTATCCCTTCATAGTCATAGCATATCTCCACCGCCTGGTATCCGTTCATCATGGCGGTGCGGACTGCATACATGGCACCCAACATCTCTCCAGTCACGTTGCGATGCTTCAAGGATTGAGGATTGTCGCCATTTCCACAGGCAAGCCGTATCTCCCCTCCCTCCAGCAGAAAGACACAGCCAAAGGCATATTTGGGCAGGCTGTCATCATAGCTCCCGTCCACGTATGCCAAGAGCCTGCCAGGAATCGTCTCATAACCCCTGGGAGCATCCTTTAAGGCGATACCAAGGTACTCCTGCGCCTCCCCCAAGGTGGCAAAACCTTTATATTCCGCATTGGGGAATCCGTCCACGGAAGCCTTGCACTCTGCCCAATTTTCAAAAACACCTGTTATTTTGCCTTTTTTCACCGCATAGTATTTCTTGGCTGCCATGTGCTTTCCCTCCCCTCGGATTATCAACAGCTTCATTTTACCAAAACTCCCACAAAATATCAACTAAGGTGTTTTGCATGAAAATAACACAAGCCGTCATATTGACGGCTTGCGTGTATCATTATATTTCCAATCCATATTTCCTTAATAGTTCTAAATTACTCTTTTTTCTCAATTCAAATTCCAACACTGGTCAGTGAACATATCCTGCTTTATAGTCCCGTTGTCATTCTGATATATATTCTTATTTCCTTTTCCAACCAATCTCCATAATCGTCCATTTTTATTACTGTCCACAATTCATTGTTCTCTGCGGACTGTATTCCTATATAAGCATCTTCTCCCTGTCTGTAAAAAATATAGTCTTTGTGTGCGCTTTGACCAATGGATCCGCTTTCCGGCTCAACTGCCTCCTGCACTATTCTAACCCACACATCATGCTCCACTTCATCAGAACCTTCCAATACCTGAATACTTTCCGCAATATATGCATCTTCATCTGCCAACAAATCCTCCGCAATGATATCTCCTCCTCTATACGCCATCCATACAAGGGTATTCAGGCTGTCATAAAATCCTGCCGGAGCCCTGTCACTGTCAAACAGTTCTCCCTGCCAGCTCACCTTATAGGAAGCTGAAGTTTCCTCTGTATTTTCCGATGCTGTTGATTTGTTCTGAATATTCTCCTCCGCACCTGCGTCTTTTGCAATATTGGTGCAGGCACACAACAACAATGTGAATGAACATATTAATGTAATTATCCCTACTTTTTTCATTTTAAATCCCTCTCCTTTTTGCATTGTTAAATTACTACATCATTTGTTCTATCAATCAAATAGAACATCAAATTACAAAGTGTCATCTTTTTTGATATACCCCGTAAATATAACTTGTAACACTTTTTTTAATGAGCCTCCTTCCTAAAGTATATCATAATCTCTATTTTTCCAGCTAACCTGCAGTCGGATAATAAAAAGTAATCGTCGATACAATGTCATCTTTCATCATCAGTGCCACATAAACAGGCAGGGTGTCTGACGGTTGCTCCACCTCCGCAATCATAACATAATCAAACTGAGCATCCCAACGATATTCTTTTCCGTCAACATATTGCAACTCGTCGTCCATGCCCGCAGGGCTACAAGGATAAGCTGTTGAGTTCCACCCCATATGTCCAACCACTCCGTTGAGGATATTGTTTTCCATATCCAGCATTGCCATGGCAGGGTAAAGCTCAATCACCTCATTCTTCGTCATGCCCACGGAAATCCCATTTGCCAATGAATACTCCCCGCTCACAATAGCATATCCAAACAATTCCGTTCTGTCTGCTGAAAAGTCATACCTCCCATAATAATACTCCACGCCGTCTACTGTTACGATATACCATATGCCCTCACCCATTCCAGGTAACATACCGCGCAACTGATAAATTTCCCCCCTTTCACAAGCGCTCTCATAATCATATTTTACAATTTCTGGCACAACCTCCGTATCCTCTAGTGAAAAAAACTGAATGGAAACAGACTCTTCCTCTTTTATTTCTGTCATACTTCCCGTCTCACTTGATGCTTCCTCACGATATTGAGAGGCACATCCGGCACATAGCAATGTTGCCATGACAATAATACAATAAGCAATCTTTCTTTTCATAATCCTGATTCTCCCATCACATTTTCTTATAATCCGGATCTTATATTTCTCTGCATATCAACGTATCAATGAGTTTCCATACTGTTTGCTGTTCTATTGACCCAGTATCCACTAAATTATCAATACCGCATTCAGATATGCATTGATTAATCTTTCCCAATTCTTTTTTATGGCACTGAATTACCCCTCATTTCCGGCACCTGCACATCCTCTAGTAAAGCAAAATCAATAGAATCCGCTATGTCCGCCAAAACGCTCCCTGTCACGCCACAATTACTCCCACCCATAACATTCATGAGAATAAAACAGCTTTCCGAATCCATATATATCAAAGCCTTATCTGAGCCCAAAGCACAACTGACCCTTTCACCGCCGGAAGTAACATACTCAAATTCCTGATAATCCGATACATCGCCTATATGCAGCACCTCTTCATTAAAAGTTCCTTTTACCATCCGCATAAACTGATAGGCAACCGTTCCATAATCCTGCAGCTCGATATCGCCGTCAAATCCAAAAGTACCATCCTCATAAATAAAAGCCCAATATCTTATCAGCCCATCCTGCATAAAGTCACCACCTACCCGGAACACCAATTCCTCCTGGCTGACTACGTTAATATCCGTGTGCAGTTTTAAACCATACTTCTGTATAATTTCCTCCAGCTTATCCGCCATATCCTGTGTATATACGCCATATAAGCCATATCGGGTATCATCTGTTTCTGTCGGTCCATTCCCAATCTCCTCCAAAATAGTGTTATCTGTATCGTAAGTAGCCAGAAATGCCTGCCACTCCGCCAATGCCTGTCCCTCTGGACTCCCCTGGTATCCCGACAGACCAATAAACTCGCTTGCTCTTTCATCAACCTGATCTGGCATCTGCTGCGCATTCCCGCTATATTCCTCATTTTGAGCAGGTGAGACAGGAGGCACCTCCGGGATTAATAAATCCCTGAGCCCGAACCAGTTTGCCGCAATCGCTACAATAGGCAGTACTACCAGTATCAGGAACAGACAAAAACATGCTACCACAGCCTTACCCCAATATGGCATAAGGCGCTTATGGGGATTTACCCGCGAAATCCGCTCCTGCTCCACGATATCGAGATATTTGTCATCCACATACTGAAACGCCTGATTTAAAACGGAGACATTCATACCGCCACCCCTCCCTTTTCCAAATATGCCCTCAGTCCGTCCCTTGCCTTGGAAAGCATATACTTAACCTGCCGCTGCGTGAGGGAATATTGCTCCGCCAGTTCGCTGATGGAATAGGAATAATAATATCTTCCCAAAAAGACAGCACAGTTTTTCCGCTCAAGCGTCTCCAGATAGCGATTCAGCAGATTCCCGATTTCTCTTGCCTCCCATATTCTTTCCACGTTTTGTCGCGTATCCGGAACACATTCGTTAAGCTCCACGAGAAGGGCATTCCTTTTTCCTGCCAGACGGTAATCAAGACGGTCAAAGGAAAGATTACGAGCAATCCGTGACAAAAAATGTTTCAGGCTATCTGGGATGGTCGGCGGGATGGCATTCCATGCCCCCATATATGTATCATCAATAATTTCCTCTGTATCTAGGGTATCATGTAAAATGTTATACACCAGACGGTTCAAAAAGGCATTATATTTATTGTCCGTTTCCCGAATCGCAGACTCTGACCTTTCTAAATACAATTCAATGATTTCAGTATCTTCCATATATTTCCTCCTGTGCTGCCTATAACGATCTCCATACATCAATAAGAAATTCTATATGATAAAGGAATATAGGGTTACATTTCACCATCCAGCCAAACAGGTAATGTTGGGGTTACCCTTCATTGCCATAGAATTCAATTTTCCACCCTTTGTCTGTCTTGATAAATTCGACTGTCAGATATAAATATGTGTCCATTCCCTCTTCTTTATATTCCACCGAAACAACACATACATCATCAATATTTTTCTCCCCAATATCTTCCAGCCCTGTTACAGCCGTTACTTCCACCTTATTAGCAGAATTCTCATATACCTCTATATCCCAAATATACTGATCCGCCAAAAACGTTTTTATAGAATCCAAATCTCCCCCAAAGTATGCTGCACAGAATTCCGTAACTATCCCCTCAACTTTCTGCGCATCAGCGGAATATGGGGTGCTTTCAGCAGCTACCTCCTGCACCTCCTGCGAAGTTTCCATATCTGTAGCAGTAGGAGTTTCCTGTGCATCCTGTATAGGCTGCTCCGAAGGGTTATCCACATCAACCTCTTGAAACACATCACCAGCATCCTTATCTGCAATCATTGAACAACCTGCAAACATAACCATACAGAACATAATAGTTGCAATCAATCTTTTTTTCATAATTATAGTCCGCCTTTCTTATCGCTTTTCTTGTTATTTATGCGTAAACATGGTGTGAGGGCATCAAAAAACGGTGGACTTAAATCAATTATACGAAACACTAGCCTCCTTTCACAATATGCTTTATTCAATTAACTCTTTAATATATTCCATGGCTATTTTCACCCACCATATCCCTCTACTTACATAGTAGGAAAAAACTGTTTGAGGGACAAAAAATTTTTTCATATGCATTTTTTCTCATTCCTGCAATAACTGAAACCGAATCGTCATACAGCGTTGATATCACCCATCCCTTCACACATTAGTGATTTTTCAATCTTTGTTGTCTGTATGCGCTTTCTGTAGTTGCATCAAACCCGATCGGCAGGTACTGTTCACTGATCATGTTTTTATAATCAAGGTCATAAAAGTAATTGCAGAATATCAGTTCCACATATATGATCCGGTTCTCCTCTCCAGACAATGCATAAATCAGGCCAAAATCGGGGGATGCTTCCATTGCCAGCAGTGGATATTCTTCTGAAAAACCCTCTGCTCCAAAATACCCCAGATACTCCGTGGAATCATATTTTTGTAATCGTTCCAGCTCTGACTTATAAGATCTGTCATCATATTCCACAACAAGGTAACTCAGGTATTGTGCATCCCATGGATTATAGTACACCATCTTATAGTCTGTTACATTGATCTCATCGGAAATTTCCTTTGGGAAGATGCTCTCATCCATTCCCCATTTATGGACATATTCTTTGCGGGCATCGTCTCCCATATACTGCTGATAGTGGCTAACGTCTGTGTCCTCGTATATTGGGGCACTCATACTATCCAGCGCCAAAAAGCTTATTGACGCTCCTATTAATGCCAGCCGTATAAAAACTACGCACAGAATAATCACTGTGGTTATCACTGTGGTAATCACAGCAACGATAGCCCCTAGTCGCCACTTTCTCTTTTTAATATATTTGTGAAAACTTTCTGCAGGTGTCTTGTCATATTGAATTTGCAGTTCCGGCATTTTCATTTCCTGATAAGCTTTACTGCACTGTTCACATTCTTTTAAATGTTCTTCTACCGCCTTATTGCTTGCTTCACTAGTAATCTGTTCTGCATATAACGGTAACAGGTCTCTCACAATACCACACTCTATTTTCATATACTCTCCTTTCACTATTGCCTTCTTTTCACTACATAATTTTCAAATCTGCAGTTCCTTCCTGATCATCTCTTTTGCCCGATGGTAGGTCACGCATGCCCAATGCTCTGATTTGTGAAAGAGCTCCGCAATCTGTTTAAACGATAATTCTCCAAAAATTCTCAATGAAAATATCTCTTTATATGGTTCTTTTAAATCATGCAGAATTTTATGTATCTGTAGTGCCATCTCTTTATCAGCTATGATCTGTACAAACATTTTCTCTTCGTTTTCATAATCTTCAAATGTTTCCCCAAGGGAAATACGCTGCTGCTTATCCTTGTATGTAAAGAAAAGGTTTTTTGCTATGGAACAAAGCCAAACACGCAGATCAGAGTCTCCACGAAAACTATGAATGGATTTCATCGCATGATAAAATGTTTCCTGCGTGAGTTCCTCCGCCAAATGCTCGTCTCGGGAAAGCCCTCTGAGGAACCGTAGTACATCTTCATAATATTGTTCAAATGAAACATCAGACATATCCACGTTATTACCTCCTTTCCTTTATAAGACGCGCAATCTCCATAAATATCACAAAAAATTTATAAAAAAATACAAAGATAGTAAAAACGTCCCCCTTACCAAGCCTTCACCGCTTCTCTGTATACCTTTGCAAAATACAGATTTCCCACGATTGCCGTGACAGTCCACGAACAGATAAACAACAGATAGAGCGAGGCAGGCGTGCCAAAATGCGCAAACACCGTATAAATCCATACCACACGGAACACGCAGGCTCCCATGATCACGATCACCGTTGGCACCAAGCTCTTGCCAAGGCTTCTCGCCGCGGCAATGGAAGAATCCATAAAAGCGGATACGCAATAAGAGAAGCCCATAATTTTCAGCCTGACCATGCCCGCCGCGATCACTGCGCTGTCCGGACTGAACAGCGAAAGGAACTGCCGTCCGCAAACCACCAGCCCCACGCCAAGTACCAGCGCAAGAATAAAAGCATAGAACATACTGAGAAAATAACTTTTTATAATACGCTTCTTTTGTTTTGCCCCATAGTTTTGCCCGATAAAACTTCCACAGGCAGTATAAAAGGCCGCCATCATATCATAGACCAAATTGTCCGCATTCGCGGCGGCTGAATTTCCCGCCACCATCACTGCGTCAAAGGAATTGACTCCCATCTGCACAAACAGATTTGCCACGTAAAATATGGCATTTTGCAGTCCGGCAGGCACCCCCAGCTGCAGAATCCGCACTGCCCGCTCCTTATTGATGTGCAACGATTCCCGCCGCAATCCATACGACTCCCCGCAGACAAATAAATGTCGCAGAATCAGGAATGCCGAGACATATTGTGAGATAATGCTGGCAAGCGCCACACCCGCTACCGCCAATTGACACACCAACACAAAAAATAAATTCAATGCCACATTCAGCACGCCTGCCGCCGACAAATATAATAACGGTCGTTTTGTATCTCCCGCCGCACTGAGTACCGCGTTTCCAAAATTATAAAGCGCCAATGCAGGAAGTCCCAACAGATAAATACGCAGATAAATCACCGCCCCTGCAAGAAGCTCTGGTTTTGTGTGCAGAAACTGCAGAATCCCACTGGCAGACAACACTCCCGCCGTCAACAAAAAAACACCTGTCATGCCACTGATCAGCAGGGCAGTATGTACAGTTTCCGTCACGCTTTTCTGATCTCCTGCCCCCATCGCCAATGCCACCAATATATTGATTCCGCTGGAGATTCCAATGAGCACTCCGGTATAAAGCGCCACCAGGATAGTGGTGGAACCCACTGACCCAAGGGCAACAGAACCCGCAAACTGCCCCACCACGGCCACATCCGCCATATTAAATAACACTTGCAATATATTGGACGCCATAAGCGGCAGACTAAAAAATAAAATCTGCTTTGCCAGCGGCCCACTGGTTAAATCCTTTGCTGCTGTTCTGTTCTCATTTTCTGTCTTATTTTTCATGTGAATACTTCTGCCCCTCCCAGCGTTCAATCCATACGCCATTTCCATTACTACTATCTGCACTAACTCGCAGTAAGATGATAAAATAAGTCACCTGTCCGGCTAGGACAAAGGTGGCTTATTTATTTTCACTTGTTGTTCCTATATATCCGTGCCTATTATACGCCTATTAGAAGTTCAAAACAACACAAATGAACATCATTGAGTATAAATTTGAACATAAAAAACCCCGGAATCACACGATTCCGGGGTTTCGTTTTTACAATTAAATATTAAACAATACCCTGTGCGGTCATGGCCTCAGCAACCTTCAGGAAACCAGCGATATTCGCTCCTGCCACATAGTTGCCCTCCATGCCGTACTTCTTGGCTGCGTCATCCAAATTGTGGAAGATATTCACCATAATATTCTTCAGCTTAGAGTCTACCTCTTCAAAAGTCCAGGAAAGTCTCTCGCTGTTCTGGCTCATCTCCAAAGCGGAAGTAGCCACACCGCCGGCATTGGAAGCCTTGCCGGGGCAGAACAGAACGCCGTTCTTCTGCAGATACTCGGTAGCATCCATGGTCGTAGGCATGTTAGCGCCCTCTGCTACTGCGAAACAACCGTTTGCAACCAGCGCCTTGGCATCATCGATGTCCAACTCGTTCTGGGTAGCGCAGGGAAGAGCGATATCGCACTTCACGCTCCAAACACCATGCTCGCCGTTCTTCTTCTCATGATATTCAGCGGAAGGTCTTGCAGCGGCATATTCTGTCAAACGCGCACGCTTCACTTCCTTAACCTCTTTCAACAAAGCAACATCAATGCCCTCGGGATCATAGATCCAACCTGTGGAATCAGAGCAGGTTACAGGCTTAGCGCCCAACTGCTGTGCCTTCTGAATCGCATAGATAGCCACGTTGCCGGCACCGGACACCACAACGGTCTTGCCGGAGATATCCTTGCCATTGCACTTTAACATCTCCTCCACCAGATAAAGCAGTCCATAACCGGTAGCCTCTGTTCTCGCCAGGGAACCGCCATAGGACAAGCCCTTACCGGTAAGAACACCCTCATACAGGCCTGTCAGTCTCTTATACTGACCATACATATAACCAATCTCTCTTGCACCGGTACCGATGTCACCTGCAGGCACGTCGGTGTCAGCGCCGATGTATTTGTGAAGCTCCGTGATAAAGCTCTGGCAGAATGCCATCACCTCTCTGTCAGACTTACCCTTAGGGTCAAAGTCAGAACCACCCTTACCGCCGCCGATGGGCAGACCGGTCAGAGAGTTCTTGAAAATCTGCTCGAAACCAAGGAACTTGATGATACCTAAGTTTACGGAAGGATGAAGTCTCAAACCTCCCTTGTAGGGCCCAATTGCGGAATTAAACTGTACTCTGAAACCATTGTTAACCTGCACCTGTCCCTTGTCATCCACCCAAGGCACACGGAACAACAGCTGTCTCTCGGGAGTTACCAGTCTCTCCAACAAAGCATCCTTGCGGTATGCTGCCTCATTCGCCTCAATAACAACTCTCAGGGATTCCAAAACCTCCTTCACCGCCTGATGGAACTCGGGCTGTGCAGGATTCTTTGCGACTACAAGATCATAGACCTCATCAACGTATGACATTTCTTATGTCCTCCTTTAAAATAATATGTTTATTGCTTTGGGAACAATAGCGACTTTTCTCCCTTCCACGAGAAAATCCCATATACAAGCGTAGGACATAGTTGTCCCATAGCTTAGACACCTTTGTCCCACGGCTCTCATTATATAACATTTTCCATATTTTCACAACACACTTTATTTGATTAAATGATAAAAGTTTTCCATCCTTTTTCATGCAGATTGCACAAAAATTATACATGTATACAATTTACAAGTAACTCTTGAGTGTTGTAATGCTTTTCTGATCATAGTCCAACAATTCCTTTGCCAGCGTTCGGGGCTTCTCCCCCGCGTCCTCATTATGCTTCAACACTCTTTCCAACTCCAATGTCCCTTGATTGCGCTCCCTGATCATCAGCTCAGCGATATGCCCTGTGCTGGTATTTAAGAGCGTATTATAATGAATCCCCGTTCTCTGAACCATATCTGTCAACTGATTGGCATGATAGGGCTCCGCCTTCGCGTCCAGCAGCGCCTGCACCGCTTCTCCCCTAATTCCTGCATACTTTAGGGACTGTCTGGAAATCTGCATGGCCAATTCCTTGTCATACACTTTGTCCGCCAAAGTATCAAGCGCCTTGATCGCAGTCTCCGCATTGCGCTGTATTTCCCGGTAAATAGCTACTTCCTGTGTTTTCATAACCGCCTCCCTATACCAACAAACGCTGCCATGCTTCGCAAGCCAGCTTATTGCAACAAACGCTGCCATGCTTCGCAAGCCAGCTTATTGTAATGAAAAAAGCTTCCTATAGACTATTCCATAGGAAGCTTTTACATTTTCTGCATTTTTTATACTGCACATGCATAGAAAAACTGTTTTCTATTTATTGCTGTTCTACATAATCCTTTTTCACATATCCAACCTGGCCATTGTACTTAATCTTGCACCAATCGCCCTCCACGGCAAACAAATCCGCTTTGTCACCGCCGGTGAGCACACCCAGCTTATCCGCGGTCTCACTGGCCGCCCCTCTCACATTGACATTCGTGTTCGCCTTCACGCTGCCAATGACCTCCAAGCCTGCGGCACTCTCCTCCATCCGAAGAAACTCAGATTTAATATAGCCCTTCTTATTCTCAAAGACTATCTCAGACCAACCATTCACCCGCTGCTCCACAACCTCAAGTCGCGTGCCACTGTTGACCTGTCCCAGTCTATCAGCCTGCTCACTGTCAGAACTTCTCACATTAACTGTGGTAGTGGCAACCGCATACATGGGTCCCGTTTGTTCCGGTACTTCCCCTGGCTGCTCTCCCTCGGTGCTCTCTGGCTGCGCATCCCCCTCGGACACAGCATTCTCGGCAGCGGTCTGCATATCCGCCAGCTTCAAGCCCACAGCCATATTGACCTGCGCCATCACCTCGTCGGCATAATCTGCCAACTCCGGATACGCCTCCTTGAACGCGTCATATTCCGCCTCAACACGATTGTTGAACTCTGTCACATCGGTCTGCTGGCACACCCTGGCCATATACTGATTCAAGTCATCCCCGAATTTCCTGCGCATGATATACAGAGACCCATCCTCCGCAGTACATACATAATGCGAAGTATACCCCGGGAACTCTTCCTCATGATCCGTAAAAGTCATCCTGTAATACACATACACGATCGTCTCGCCTGCATTGAGTCCCTGCTGTGTGTAGATTTCCAGAGATGGGTAATATTCGATATAATTTGACATCTCCTGAAAAGACAACTCATCCAAAACAGAGAGTTCATCACACAGCCCCCTTAACGTCTCCAAGTCACCGAGCGCCTGCGCATTATAATACGCATAAATCAGGTCTCTAACCGCTCCGTCCTCATTTTCCACCAAGGGAACCTCATCCTGATTTCCCTGTTGTTCCCCACTCGCAGAAGAACTCTCTTCCTGCCTGGGGTCGTCCACCTGGCGCTTACCGGCAGCCCCCAACGCAATAGAGACCGTGACAGCCACCGCCACGACCACTAACAGAGGGAGCGCAATCTTACTGTTTTTCATCAAGTAGTCGCGCACAAAGCGCAATTTATCCTTCAACATAAATAGTCCTTTCAACAAAAAACAAAGGTGATGTAAGATGCATCCGACAGGAATCGAACCTGCATTAAAGGCGTCGGAGGCCTTCGTTCTATCCGTTAGACTACGGATGCAAAATGTTACAATTTTGTTACATCACCCTGACTATAATATCATAAAACAATCCCCCTGTCTACAACGAAATTATGAAAAATATATAAAAAAGGCTAAAAATCTTTCTTTTTTAAGCAAAATCAAACAGACTAATCTGATTTGACTCCGGCAAATCCCCCAGAAGCCCCAGTGACGCCATAAGATCCGCTATGGTCTTGGAGACCTTCGTCCGCTCCCTGAAATCATCCTTCGAGAGAAAAGGCCCATTCTTCGCCGCCTCCACGATACCGTCCGCTGCCTTCTCTCCCATGCCCTCTATGCTGGTCAAGGATGGCATAAGCTTGCCGTCTATGATCTGAAATTCACGCGCCTTCGCCCTAAAGATATCAATCGGCTCAAATTCATACCCTCTCGCATACATCTCCTGCACAATTCTCATATCGGAATAAGCATCCTTCTCCCGATTGCTCAAGCTGTCCTGACGCTTCTTGTAATCCGCCATAAGATTCTCCAAATGTCTCTGTCCCTGGCACATCAGCTCATAGGAGAACGCCTTGGCGCGGATACTGAAAAACGCTCCGTAATACGCCAGAGGATAATGGATCTTACAATAGGCGATTCTCCATGCCATCATCACATAGGCAGCCGCATGGGCCTTGGGGAACATATACATGATCTTCTCACAGGAACCCACATACCACTCCGGCACGTCATGATCCAACATATCCTGCTTCCATTCCTCCCACTGGGGACATTTTTTCTTCGCCACGTTTCCCTTTCTCACATTCTCCATGATCTTAAAGGACTTCTCGGGCTCCACACCTTTACCAATCAGATAAGTCATGATGTCATCACGGGTGCAAATCGCGGTGGATATGGTAGCCGTGCCGCTCCTGATCAAATCCTGAGCATTCCCCAGCCACACGTCCGTCCCGTGGGCAAGCCCGGCGATACGCACCAGATCCGAGAAGGAAGTAGGCGCAGCCTCGATCACCATCTGCATGGCAAAATCCGTGCCAAACTCCGGAATCCCCAACGCTCCTAAGGGGGTCCCGCCAATCTGCTCCGGAGTGATCCCCAAAGCATCCGTATTCTGAAACAGACTCATCACATCCTTGCCGTCCAAGGGAATCGTCACCGGATCCACCCCTGTCATATCCTGCAGCATTCGTATCATCGTGGGATCATCATGCCCCAGAATATCCAGCTTCAACAAATTATGGTCAATGGAATGATAGTCAAAATGTGTGGTGATGATGCTGGTGGTCATATCATTCGCCGGGTGCTGCACCGGTGTAAAAGAGTTGATATCCTGCCCAATGGGAAGCACCACAATACCGCCCGGATGCTGCCCCGTGCTCCTACGCACGCCTGTACAGCCCACAGCCAGTCGGACAATCTCGCTGTTTCTCCTGTGCAAACCCTTTTCCTCAAAATAATTCTTCACATAACCAAAGGCCGTCTTGTCCGCCACTGTCGCGATCGTGCCTGCCCGGAAGGTCTGCCCCGCCCCAAAGATTACCTCCGTGTACTTATGAGCCTTGGACTGATACTCTCCGGAGAAATTCAAATCGATATCCGGCTCCTTGTCTCCCTTAAACCCAAGAAACGTCTCAAAAGGAATATCAAAGCCCTCCTTATGCAAAGGCTCCCCACACACTGGACAATTCTTATCCGGCATATCAATCCCAGCCTTGCCCGAGTATGCCTTCACCTCGTCACTCTCAAAATCCACATAATGACATTTACTGCAATAATAGTGCGGACTGAGCGGATTTACCTCCGTGATGCCCGCCATGGTAGCCACAAATGAACTTCCCACAGAACCACGGGAACCCACCAAATAGCCGTCCTCCACGGATTTCCACACCAGCTTCTGGGCAATAATATACATCACCGCGAACCCGTTGCCGATAATAGAATTCAACTCCCGCTCCAATCGATCCTCCACGATCTTGGGCAGCTCGGAACCATAAATCTCATGAGCCTTGTTATAACAGATTTCCCGCAGCTTCTTGTCACTGTCCGGAATCACCGGCGGACACTTGTCCGGACGCACTGGCGCAATCGTCTCAATCATATCCGCAATCATATTGGTGTTGGTAATGACAACCTCCCTCGCCTTGTCACTCCCAAGATAAGCGAACTCCTCCAACATCTCCTCCGTGGTGTGCAGATAGAGCGGCGCCTGCTTATCCGCATCTTCAAACCCTCTGCCCGACATGATAATCCTACGGTAGATCTCATCTTGCGGATCCAGAAAATGCACATCACAAGTGGCGACCACAGGCTTGTGAAACTGCTCCCCCAACGCCACGATACGGCGATTGATATTCTGGATATCCTCCACAGAATTAATATTTCGAAAACGCTCCGACAGAATCATAAAGGCATTGTTGCCCACGGGCTGAAGCTCCAAATAATCATAAAAGCTCACCAATCTGGCAATCTGCATATCCGACTGTCCATCCACCAGGGCACTGTACAGCTCCCCCGCCTCGCAGGCGCTTCCCAGAATCAATCCCTCCCGGTACTTCTCCACGAGACTCTTTGGGATGCGCGGACGCCTGCCATGAAAATAGGTCAGATGGGACTCACTGATCAACTTATATAAATGGATACGTCCCAAATCATTCTTTGCCAATATAATCGCATGATAAGTGGGAAGCTTGTGCACCAGCTCCGCACTGTCCACTCCCAAGCCGTTTAATTCCGCCAGCGTGGTGACTTGATGTTCATCCGCCAGCATCTTGATAAATTTCACGAAAATATGAGCGGTACACTCCGCGTCATCCACCGCCCGATGGTGATTCTCGAGAGAAATATTCAAAGTCTTCGCCACGGCATCCAATGTATGCTTTGCCTGGTTTGGCAGAAGAACCCTTGCGGTATTCATGGTGTCCACATAAGTAAACTCCAAGGGATATCCCAATCTCCTGCAATTCTCCATGATAAAACTCATATCAAAGTTAGCGTTGTGTGCCACCATAATACAGTTCTCGCAAAATTCCAAAAACTGCGGCAAAATCTCGTCTATTTCGGGATAATCCATCACCATATCATCCCGAATGCCGGTCAGTTTCTCGATTTCAAAAGGAATCGGCACATCCGGATTGACAAAGGTAGAATAGCGATCCACAATCTCACCGCCGCTCACCTTCACTGCGCCGATTTCTATAATACGATTATTCACCGGTGAAAAGCCCGTGGTCTCAATATCAAACACCACAAAATCATCCTGTAAGCTCTGCCCCTGATCCCCCGTGACGATTTCTTTCAAATCATCCACCAGATAGGCCTCCACACCGTACAGAATCTTGAAAAAGTCCTGCTTGTCAGGGTTCTCGTCCCCCGCTTCCTTCCGCTTCGACTTCTCCGCCTTCCAAAGATCGTCCCACACATGATTGGCATCCGTAAATCCCTGCACCACGCCATGATCCGTGATGGCAATCGCCCGATGCCCCCACTTGTACGCCTGCTTGACAATATCCTTCGCCTCGGACACGCCGTCAAATTCACTCATCTTGGTGTGGCAATGAAGCTCCACACGCTTGACAGCCGCCGTATCCATACGTTTCTCCGTGAAATCCACAATTCGCTTGATGCCGATGATGGAACCAATAGTGAGCTCATGATCAAATTTATCCACCATACTGACGCCCTTCACCTTGATAAAAGCCCCAGCCTTAACGTTTTCCAGAATCTCGTCCATCTGCTCGTTCTTGACAAACATTTTGACAGTGATGGTGTCTGTAAAATCAGTCACGTCAAATATAAGAATCGTTTTCTCATTCTTGATCTCCCGCTTGTCCAAATTCAGGATTTTGCCTCGGATGACTACCTCGCCCATCTCGCCGACCAGCTCCTCGATCCGCATGGCGTCCTCCTCAAAATCCCGTCCATAAAGCACATCAGGATTGTCGCTGCGCCGAACTCCCCGACCGTAATCGCCGCCTTTTCTAAACTCTCCGCGCTTGAACTCTCCCTTCTTGAATTCGTCTTTTTTCAATTCTCTTTTTTTCGCTTCCCCCTTAGGAACCTCGACCCGCCCAGTACTGTCGGCGCTGCTCTTACTTGCGTCAAACGCCCCCGTCTTGCCGTCAAAGCCCTCCACAAACTGCTCCCCGGAAGTGTCTGGAGCCTTTGCCCCCACGCGATCCGCAATCTCCTTGACCTTAAGCTTTAGACGCAGCTCGTCCTCCTCGTATTTCCCGGTGCTCGCCTCTCTGTACTGAGCCTTGACAGCGGTTGAAAACCCGCATCTCTCTACAAGAACCTTCTCCAAAATGCGCAGAATTTCCTCCTCCTTGCTGCGCACCAGCACCGTGTCATCCATGGTGAGCATCACCGTGTTTTCATCCGGATAGGAAAGTTCCGCGTTCTTGAATGCATTATATTCAATGTGATTGTAGTCCCTCAATTCTAACAGAATACTTTCCCGATAGATTGCCATGAACTTCTCGGGATTGTACTGGGAAGAGAGCGCAAAACGCTCGTAAATCTTCACCTTCAGCCCTGCACTGGGAAAAAGCTGCCCCAAGATTTCCTGCTCCACCGCCTGGATATCCTGTTTGAAAATCAGGCGGGAACTGAACAGATAAACACGCAGATACTCTTTGCTCTTCGTGCTGACAATTTTTTCCACCTCTGTCTGCTCCATGATATCCTGCAGGCTTTTATTTAATTTTAATGTAGGAAACACCTCAAAAAACGGTTTGCTCATACCCAGTTATCCAACTCTTCCTTCAATACCGCAAGAAACTCATTCTCCGGCACCTTGCGCACAATCTCACCATGCTTGATCAACAAACCCTCGCCGATACCGCCGGCAATTCCCAGATCCGCTTCCTTTGCCTCACCCGGACCATTGACCACGCAGCCCATGACGGCAACCTTGATGTCAAGGGGATAATCTTCCACCAGCTTTTCCACCTTGGTGGCAAGCCCGATCAGATCAATCTGCGTCCTGCCGCAGGTCGGACAGGAGACCACCTCTATCCCGCCCTTCCTAAGCCCCAAGGTGCGCAGTATCAGCTTGGCAGACTTAATCTCCTCCACGGGGTTCCCTGTCAGGGACACACGGATGGTATCACCGATTCCCTGTCCCAGTATCATGCCAAGTCCCAATGCGGATTTAATATTCCCGCTCTGGATGGTACCCGACTCCGTGATGCCCACATGAAGAGGATAGATCGCCTTCTCCCGCAGTAACGCGTCCGCCAAGCGCTCGTGCGCCTCCACACACATGAGCACATCCGAGGACTTAATGCTGATGACGAGATTGTCATATCCCATATCTTCAATCAAATGTACTTTGTCCAGCGCGCTCTCCACCAGTCCTTCCGCAGTGACGCCGCCGTATTTTTCCACTAAATGTTTCTCAAGGGAGCCGCTGTTGACACCTACGCGAATAGGGATATTTCGCTGTCTTGCCACTTCCACCACCGCTCTCACCTTGTCCGTATCACCAATATTACCGGGGTTGATGCGAATCTTGTCCGCGCCGTTTTCCATTGCCGCGATTGCCATCCGATAGTCAAAATGGATGTCTGCCACCAAGGGGATATGTATCTGCTGCTTAATCTCTTTGAGCGCAGCCGCCGCATCCGCATTCGGAACCGTGCAGCGGATAATCTCGCACCCCGCCCTCTCCAACTCCAGAATCTGCGCCACTGTCGCCGTGACATCCTCTGTCTTGGTATTCGTCATGGACTGTATCAACACGGGATTCCCCCCGCCGATTGTTTTGTCACCGATCTGTATGGTCTTGGTATGACGGCGAATGGGGTCTGCCTCTGGATTTGTTAGGATATGTGCCTGCATGGATGTACTCCCCTTTACGGATAATTTGTTGTATGAATGAAATCATTATACCAGATTACAGTTCAATCATGGTACTGATGACCATTCGGTCATTTCCTGCCTTGAATATGGACTTATTATACTATATTTAGTGGAGTTGCTCAATGTGTATTTTGTCGAATTTTCCTTCCCCGCTTCTCCTCGCAAAATACCCCGTGCTGACCTGCACCGCCGCTTTTTCCATGCACAGCTCCATCAGCACCAGCATAAGCTGCTGCAGACCCTGCTCCTCCGACAGTCTTCCCCGTATCTGCTCCAGACTCATAGGCTGCAAATCCAGAACTCCATACACCTCCCTGTGCAGCGGAGAGAGACGGGTGACACTCTCCGGCATCTGCAGCGCCATTGCGTCGCTTATCTCACTGCATATCGCTTGCCCTGTTCCTTTGTTTTCGCCGTTTCTCCCCAGCCATCCCTCCCACAGGTCTCGCAGAAAGTCCTCCGGTGACAGAAAGATTCCCGCTCCTTGTTTGATCAGGTAATTACAGCCGTCACTCAGCCTGTCCGTCACCCGCCCAGGCACCACATACACATCCTTCCCCTGCTCCAAGGCCATGTCCACGGTGATGAGCGTCCCGCTCTTGTGCCTTGCCTCCACCACGATCAGCGCGTCCGCAAGCCCGCTGACAATACGGTTTCTGGGCGGAAAATTCCGTGCCCTCGCCTCTGTTCCCAGCGGATAGGCAGACAAGATTCCGCCCCGTGCGCACAGTTTTTCATAAAGCTCTCGATTTGATTCCGGATAGCACACGTCCACTCCGCTTCCCAATACCCCAAAAGAGATCCCGCCCGCCTCCAAAGCGGCATCCTGAGAAATCCCGTCGATGCCCCTCGCCATGCCGCTGATCACCTGCACACCGCCCTCTCCCAACGCCTTCCCAATACCGGATGCCACAAAGCGTCCATATTCCGAGCATTCTCTGGCGCCTATCACGGCAACCGATGGGCCTTCCGCCGGCAATTTCCCTTTGACAAACAATGCATAGGGCGGGTCAGGAATATCGCGAAGTCGCTTCGGATAATCCGCATCCGTGCGTGTTACAAAACGGATATTTTGTTTCAAAAGCCCTTGATACAAGGCCTCGGGGTTCGTTTCCCGCGCGAAATCCCGTATTTGTTCCAGCTGTCTGACCGTGAGTGCCTTTTGCCATAATTTCTCCCCCATGCGGTAGATTTGTTCCACATCCGGACAGAGCGCCAGCAGCTTTTCCATTGTCTTGTCTCCGATTCCCGGCACACTGTATAGCCAGCAGGCGTATTTGCGCGCTCGTTCTATCTCATTTTTATCCATCATATTTTGATTCATCTTGCTATTACCCATCTCATTTCCATCCTATTTTTCATCTAAACCTGCGAGGGACGATACGCAATCCCATAAGCCTCATTCGGTATATCCGTGCAGCTTTTCGCTTACTCCTGTGAGGGGCGATACGCAGCCGCCTCTAAGAGATGTTCCTTCCGAATATGCTCCTCTCCCGCCAAATCCGCAATCGTGCGTGCGACCTTAAGAATGCGGTGATACACCCTCGCGCTGAGCTGCAATCCCTGATAAAGCTGCTCCATGACCTTCTTTTCCTCCTCGCCCAAGGGACAAAATCGTTCCATATCCTCCTCCCTGATATCCGCATTAAATCGATAGCTTGTTCCGGCAAAACGCTCCCGCTGTATGTTTCTTGCACCCTCCACACGCTCACGAATCCTGCTGGTGGGTTCCCCGCTGTCCGCATTTTGCAGGCTGTCTATTTCCACCGCATGAAGCTCCACCCACAGATCGATGCGATCCATAATGGGCCCGGAGACTTTATTCCGGTAATGTTGTATTTGTGTCTCACTGCATTTACAACGGTTTCTGTCAGGGTAATACCCGCAGGGACAGGGATTCATGGCACAGACCAACATGAACTCCGCAGGATAAGTGAGATTACCTCCCGCCCGCGCCAGATGCACCTGATGCTCCTCCAAGGGCTGACGCATGCTATCTATGACGCTTCGCGCGAACTCGGGCAGTTCGTCCATAAAGCAGATACCTCTGTGTGAAAGGGAGATGATCCCTGGTCTTGGATGGGAATTGCCGCCGATCAACGCGGCACGGGAAACGGTGTGATGTGGATTTTGAAAGGGTCTTGTCGTCACCAGCGCCTGCCCCTCTTCCAGAAGTCCGGCAACGCTGTAGATGCCGGTCACCTCCAAACTCTCCTCCAAGGTGAGTGGCGGCAAAATCCCCGGAATTCGCCTCGCAATCATGGATTTGCCGGCCCCTGGCGGCCCGAGCATCAATAGGTTATGAAATCCTGCAGCTGCGATTTCCGCCGCCCTCCGCGCCATCGCCTGTCCGCATACCTGCGAGAAATCCGCCCCTTTTGAATTTTGTTTTGTCAAAAGCGCCTCCGCGTCCACCGAGACCGCGGTAAGTATCTCCCTCCGCTCCTCCGCATCCGCCTGCAAAAATGCCAATACCTGACTGACATTCTCTGCCCCCCATACGGTAATCCCCGGGATCACGCCGCCCTCTGCGGCATTTGCCATCGGGACAATACAATGGGCAATCCCCTTCGCAGCAGCAGCTCTTACCATGGGCAGCACACCCCGCACACTCTTTAATTCCCCATTCAATCCCAATTCCCCCAAGAAAAGGATATCCTTTGTCGCATCTTCCGGGAAATAGGACATGGCCTGCAGAATCCCCACGGCAATCGGCAGGTCAAAACCCGTCCCCTCCTTTCGCACGTCCGCCGGCGCCAGATTGACAGTGACGCGGGAAGCAGGCAGGGCAAAACCGACATTTTTCAGGGCAACGCTCACCCGCTCCCTGGACTCCCGCACCTCGTTTTTGAGAGAACCAACCATGGCAAAGGAGGGAAGTCCGCTGTCAATATCCACCTCCACCCACACAAAACATGCCAGAACCCCGACTACACTACCGGATAAAATTTTGCAAAACATACAATTACCTCCTTTTTTCACACTATCATAATGAATGTCTGTGGAATAATAAAAGAATATAAATGGTAAGCATTGAAATGGAAATAAGAATAAATGTGTTAAGAATATTTGAATAATTACCTTTTAGAAAGAACTCTCTGCGGAAGAGAAACCCCCGCAGAGAATCCCCATATCACCTGAATCAAGAAAATTAAATCTTTTTCGCCATATTGTCAGGGTCGTGAGCAAAATGAATCGCCTGCTCGCGGTCAATCTTGCCTGCCAGATAGAGCTGTCCAATGGCCTCGTCCATGGTCATCATGCCCATCTTACGGTTGGTCTGCATTGTGCTCTCCAACTGGTGGGACTTTCCTTCACGAATCAGATTGCGGATTGCGTGATTGGCATGCATTACCTCAAACGCTGCCACACGTCCCGACCCGTCCGCGGTAGGAATCAAAGATTGTGTGATTACCGCCTCAAGCACATTTGCGAACTGGATACGGATCTGCTGCTGCTGATGAGGGGGGAACACGTCAATGACACGATCCACGGTACTTGCAGCGGAATTGGTATGTAAGGTTGAGAGCACCAAGTGGCCTGTCTCGGCTGCGGTAATCGCAACACTGATCGTCTCAAAGTCACGCATCTCTCCTACCAGAATCACATCCGGATCCTCACGCAAGGCAGCACGCAGCGCATTCGCATAACTTTGGGAATCAATTCCCATCTCGCGCTGGTTTACCATAGACAATTTGTGGGGATGCAGGTACTCAATAGGGTCTTCCAAGGTGATGATGTGCGCGTCCCTACAGCTGTTGATCTTGTCAATGATGGCAGCCAATGTGGTGGACTTACCGCTTCCTGTAGGTCCCGTTACCAGAATTAGTCCTCTCTTCCTCTGATAAAGGTCAATCACGGATTCAGGAACGCCCAACACCTCAGGGGAAGGCACCGTCGTACCAACCACACGAAATGCCATCGCAATCGTACCACGCTGCTTAAAGGCATTGACACGATAACGACCAAGTCCGGGAACGGAGAAAGACATATCGAACTCTCCCCTCTCCTCGAAAATTGCTCTCTGATGCTCATTCAAAACAGTGACCAACACGTCCAAAGTGTCTGCCGGACTCATTGCCGGAAATTCCGAGGTAAGCAGATTACCGTTCACACGCATCTTTGGCGGAAGCCCTACTGTCAAATGCACATCGCTGGCTCCCAGTTCATTTCCCCTCGCTAAAATCTGTTCAATATAAGCCATGCTTTTCCCCTCTCTTTATTTATTTGTATATTTAAGCATTTACCGCAAAACCTGCCTGTCTCAACGCTTCTGTATCCATGACACAACGGTTGTCCAATGTCTTCATAATATCCACGATCTCAAGATCTTTGTTGCCTCTCAGAGACAGGTCAATAATGGAATTGTCCCGAAAGCTCAGAACCGTCGGTCTCAGGATATCACTTGAATTCTCCGTGAGTACAAGCGCCTTCTCCCCGGTATTGAGTTCCACGCTGACTCCCGGGAATAGAATGTTGACAGAGGACACTAACGCTGATACCACCTCAGGGGCATAATATCTGTCATTTTCATAAATCTCCCGGATTGCCTTCACCTCGGACTCTGCCGTCCCCTCCAGCGTCATGCCCGTGATTTCGTCATAGCGGTTTGCGACCATCAGAATCTTCGCCCCGCGAAGCATCTTTTTATTGCTGATAGGTCTGTTGTTGAAAGCATCCATTTGAGCTGTCAGCGCTTGGTTGCAGATACGTTTGATGGCCACGCCATCCCCGCCAAACGCTGCCTCTATCGCGTCCGCTGAACGCATCAGGGCGCTAAATACCTGCATTTGCTGCTCGTCCGTCAATTGATTGCTATATACCAATTCCCCCGCCAAAGCAAGCTTACCTATATCGTGAACAATCGCCGCAAAAACAATCTGCTGCAATTCTTCCCGACGCACATTCATAGTCCGGGCAATAATCGTGCTGAGAATAGCGACATTTAATGCATGGTGAAATATGTAGTCATCCTTGCTGCGCAGATTCTGGTAGAAATTCAACTTACCTGTCTGACGGCTGTAGCTTTTGATGATCATATCGGCAATGCTCTGCATCTTACTCTGTTTTTTTGTTGTAAGGATTTGGTTTAACTCCTCCTGAATGGAAAAGACAGCCATCGTCTGAAAACGCTCAAATTCTTTGTCTTCCTCAGACATAGGCGGAAGAGGCTCCGCTGGATCCAGAACGTAAAGGCCAAGCAAACCGAAGTTTTTCACACTGTCTATGGCTTGGGACGCCAAAAGGGTGTCCCGGTCAAACAAGAGAACACCACTTTTGCTATATATGGGCCGTGCAAGCCGCATACCATTCTTTAAATTTTCCAGCTTAACAAATTTCATACCCTTGCTCTCTCGTTTCCAAAATTTCGATTTGCTGTTATTATACAACATTTACAAATTTTTGACAAGCCCATAAAATCTGAACCGTTACGGCTTAGTAAAAATATTTTTCCCATTCCAGCCTATCCAAATCAATCCCATAATCCTTATGCGCAAAATCCTCCAAGCTCTCCACCCAATAGTAGATACGAACCTTCTTTTCCTTCGGAAGATACTCGCTGTAAACGCTTCCCACTCCCCGATACTCAACCTCCACATCCAACAAATTCATCGCATCCCCGCTGTAAATTTCCCCGTCCTTCTTCCTATAGGCAATTGTGCGCCCTGCGCCATCCGCATAGTATACCACGTCGCATATCAGCTCTCTGGCACCATCACCATCCACATCCACCATATAATTTTTCTCAGGGCTGCTTCCCCAGCTGCTGGCAAGCTCCTTTAGCTCCCCTCCCGCAAAAGAATCATAATAAACATCTGAGCGGTAAAAGGTCGTGCAATACAGGACAAAACCGTTTTCATCTCCGAAAAGCCCCTCAAAGGTATCAAGAAATGTCCAATCCTTTCTTTCATCCTGATAATCCACACCCTTTTCCCAGACAAGGCAGCGGTGCATTCCCTCCCTGTCCTGCACCAGAAGCTGCAGATATTCCCCCGGAATCAAATCCGCAATAAACGCCTGACAGTCGCCGCGATTCGAGCCCTCCGCGCCCGCTCCCACCGTGATGCTGTCATACACCTCGCCCCCGTCCGATATCTCCGCAGGTATGCTCTGTGCCCAATCCAGCTTCCACTCCTTGCACCAGTCGGCAATCTCCTTTTTCTGATCAATCTCGTTCCCATATCCTCCAAGCCCCTGCAGAAAGACTCCCGTTCCGCTCGATGCAGCGCCCGAATTGCGGGGCAGAAAGTTCCAGTCCGCATCCCGCTTTAACGAAAAGGCATAGCACTTCTCCGGTATGGTATTGCCGGAAGCAAGCAGCATGACATCAGCCAAAATAACATCTAAATCCGCCGCCATTTGCTCCAGCTTGTCCACAGAGACATACTTCTCATAGCTTTCCGACAATTCTGCCAGAGACTCCACCTCGATTCCTCGAACTTCCGGCAAGGTATATCTGCACCGATCCTCCTGATAAATCAACTGCTCACCCATATCATCCAGAGAGAAAATCTCATATCCAAAGCTCCCCTCCCCCATCATCATGTAGTGGTTATATATGATTAGATACGCCTTCTCCTCCCGACGTATCAGCCCGATATTGCTCCAACCCGCATGGGTGGTGGCGATAGTGTAGTCAAACACCGGAGTATCCATGACAATACCGCCGTCGGCGTCGGTGACACTTCCGTCATAAACTTCCACACTCACATATCCCGCCTGTCTAAGATACTCTGCCAGATTTGCATTCGTATCAAGCAGGCTTTCACTGTCCACCGTACGAGCGTCACTCACCCAGAGCTGAATCATGTCCTTCATCCCGTCCTGCCTACACACATCCGCATAGAGCTGTCCCAAGAGCTTCCCGTGCGGCTCCTCCGAGTCCACTTGCTCCTCTGCCTTTTCAAGCTTCTCTGTGTTCTCAACCACACCGCTTAGCTGCTCCTCAGATTCCGCCCTTCCCCCACAGCCGGCTGACAGTGCCATTCCCATCACCAAACCAAGCACCCCCAAATAAACCTGTATCCTCCGCATATCGTCTGCCTCCTTATAGTATAGTTAGATATATTGTACTATGGGGGTGCATAAATTTTGCATGAGTTTTGCATATTTTTTGCATCATAATCTTACAGGAAACTGCATCGGCTTGCCCCGATTTTTTTACCGCACCGGGTCATCAAAGCGACTTTTCAGTTTTTGTAATGCTTTCTTTTCTATTCTGGACACATAACTGCGGGAGATACCTAGCATGACGCCGATTTCATTCTGTGTCATCGCCTTGCGTCCGCACAACCCATAGCGCAGAAGGATAATCTGCCGCTCCCTGTCCGAGAGACATTCATCCAGATATAAAAAAAGTTTTTTGATATTATTTTGGAGCTCCATGCCCTCCACTGCGTCCATCTGCTGCTGCTCTATCACATCCACCAGACAAATCTCGTTTCCCTCTTTGTCCTGTCCAATCGGCTCAAAGAGAGAGACCTCCTTGGAGGTCTTTTTCTTGGTGCGAAGCAGCATCAAAAGCTCATTGTCTATACAACGACAGGCATAAGTGGCAAGCCTCCCCTTACCTGCGTCAAACGTGTCCACTGCCTTAATCAGTCCGATACAGCCTATAGATATCAGATCCTCCATATTTTCGTCCACATTTTGATATTTCTTGGCCACATGAGCCACCAGCCTCAAATTCCGCTCTACCAAAATACTTTTTGCCTGTCTTGCCTCCTCTGCGCTGCCCTCCCTAAGCAGACGCAGATAATAAGCTTCCTCATCCGATGTCAGAGGTTTTTGAAAGGTTTGCAAGGGTGTGCCTCCTTGGGTATTCCTTCATATATAGTCTATGTGAAAACGCTTCCCACAGTGCATGGCACACAAAATTTAAGTAACAGTTCAGCCATCGTAAGATGCGGCTTTGCGAATGGTACGGGCTGAACTGGGAATTACAGCAAGAACTTTGCCATCACATAATTAGCCAGATCCACACCTCGCTTAGTCAGCACAATCCTCCTGCCATCATCCTCCAAAAGTCCCTCCTCCACACTCTCCCGTATCTGTTCCCAATAGATGTCCCACATGGACACGCCAAAAATCTCCCGAAACCTTTCCCCGCTCACACCCAAAGACAAGCGGAGCCCCAGAAACATTTCCTCCTCCATCTGTTCCTCCCGACCCAGCTTTTGTATCTGTGTATGGCAATTCAAAGGGTTCTTGATATAAGCTGCCAGATCGTCTGCGTTTTTGTACCTCACATTTTCATACAAAGAAGCCGCACCGATACCAAAGCCCAGATAATCGCGTCTTGTCCAATACCCGACATTATGTCTGCATTGGTAACTCTCCCGCGCGTAATTGGAAATCTCGTAATGCTCATATCTGTACTTTTTCAAAATATCTGCCGTCCTCCAATACATTTCCCGCTCCATGTCCTCGTCCGGCAGCGTGAGCTCTCCCCGTTTCTGCATCTCATAAAACGGCGTTCCCTCCTCCACGATCAGGCTGTAGGCAGAAATATGCTCCGGCGGCGGAACGAGGGATAAAATCTTATGCAGCGTGTCTTCAAGGCTCTCCAAGGTCTGCCCCGGCAGCGCACTCATCAAATCCACGTTAATATTGTTAAAGCCCGCCTCTCTCGCCCATCTGTAGGTATCTAAAAATGCCTGATGATCATGGATTCTGCCAATACGCGAAAGCTCCGCGTCATGACAGGACTGACAGCCGATGCTCAAACGATTGACGCCTGCTGCCCGATACCTCGCCAGACTCTTTGCCGTCACCGTCCCCGGATTGACCTCCATGGTGACTTCCGCACCCTCCTCCAAAAGATAATGATTCCTTATCGCCTCCATCACGTCCAATATCCACTCCACGTCCACGACAGAGGGCGTCCCTCCACCGATAAAGACACTGACCACTTTTCTGTCAGGCACCGCACTCCCCCGAATCTCGGACAAAAGTGCCTCCATATATGCGTTCTGCACCTGTTTTGAGGCAGGTGCAGACAGAAAATCACAATATTTACATTTTTGGACACAGAAGGGAATATGGATATACAGCTCCAACTTTCCCAGATTCTTATTTTCTATCATCCAATTTCAGCACACTCATAAACGCCTTCTGTGGTATCTCCACATTGCCAATCTGGCGCATGCGCTTTTTACCCTCCTTCTGCTTCTCCAAAAGCTTTTTCTTTCGGGTGATATCGCCGCCGTAACACTTCGCCAGCACATCCTTGCGCATGGCTTTCACGGTCTCTCTCGCGATGACCTTGCCGCCCACCGCCGCCTGGATGGGAATCTCAAACAAATGTCTCGGAATCTCATCCTTAAGCTTCTCACACATCTTCCGCCCTCTCTCATAGGCAGAATCCGCATGGACAATGAACGACAGGGCGTCCACCTCCTCGCGGTTGATCAAGATATCCAGCTTCACCAGCTTGGACTCCTCATAACCCTTGATGTCATAATCAAAGGAAGCATAACCCCTGGAACGGGATTTCAGCGCGTCAAAAAAGTCATAAATAATTTCATTTAACGGCAGGTCATATTTGAGCAGCGCCCTCGTGCCCTCGATATATTCCATGCCAAGATACCTGCCCCGCCGCTCTTGACAAAGCTCCATGATAGAGCCGATAAATTCGCTGGTCACCATGATCTCTGCGCTGACAATCGGCTCTTCCATAAATTCAATCACCGAAGGATCCGGCAGGTTGGAGGGATTCGTCAGCTCAATCACCTCGCCATTGGTCTTGTGAACCTTATAGATAACACCGGGCGCCGTGGTCACGAGATCCAGATTGTACTCTCTCTCCAATCGCTCCTGAATAATCTCCAGATGCAAGAGTCCAAGAAAACCACAGCGAAAACCAAAGCCCAAAGCGATAGAGGTCTCCGGCTCATAATTCAGGGAAGCATCATTCAGCTGAAGCTTCTCAAGAGCGTCCCGCAAATCCGGATACTTTGCCCCATCCGCGGGGTACATGCCGCAGTACACCATGGACTGCACTTTCTTATAGCCGGGCAGCGGCTTGTCACAAGGTCTGTCATTGTCAGTCACCGTGTCTCCCACAGCGGTGTCCTTCACATTCTTGATTGAGGCGGTGATGTAGCCCACCATGCCGGCTGACAGCTCCTCACAGGGAATAAACTGCCCCGCGCCAAAATATCCGACCTCCACCACTTCTTCCACCGCACCGGTAGCCATCATCCGGATGTTGGTGCCCTTTTTCACCGTTCCCTCCATAATGCGGCAGAAAATGATCACTCCTTTATAGGAATCGTACAAAGAGTCAAAAATCAACGCCTGCAAAGGATTGTCCGAACTTCCCTTGGGTGCCGGGATCTTTGTCACGATCTGTTCCAACACCTCCTCGATATTGATGCCGTTTTTGGCGGAGATCAACGGTGCGTCCTGCGCCTCGATGCCGATGACGTCCTCTATCTCCTCGATCACCCTCTGGGGCTCCGCACTTGGCAGGTCAATCTTGTTGATCACCGGAAACACATCCAAATCGTGATCCAGCGCCAGATACACATTCGCCAAGGTCTGCGCCTCAATCCCCTGCGCCGCATCCACCACCAGAATCGCTCCGTCACAAGCGGCGAGGGAACGGCTCACCTCATAGTTAAAATCCACGTGCCCCGGAGTGTCTATCAGATTAAAAATGTATTCCTCCCCATCTTTTGCGCGATACACGGTGCGCACGGACTGCGCCTTGATGGTGATGCCCCGCTCCCGCTCCAGGTCCATATTATCCAATACCTGCGCCTGCATTTCCCGGCTGGTCAAAAGCCCTGTCTTTTCAATGATCCGATCCGCCAGGGTAGATTTTCCATGGTCTATATGTGCCACAATACAGAAATTGCGGATTTTGCTCTGGTCAATTGATGCCATGTATGTTCCTCAACTTTCTTCTCTTGAATTAATAACCCTATTATAAGTAAATTCTTTCCAATCGTCAACATGCTCAATTTTCCCGCGTGTCTTACGTGTCCTCCCCGCTAAGCACCATATCAAGCACATGCGCCAGAGGATCGCAGGCATTCATGGCCTCTTCCACCGTATTATTTTGGGCGCCCAGCTCCACGAGAAGCGACCTCGGCCGAAGGTGCATATTGTATCGATATCCCTTTAAGTAAATTTTTCTTGTCAGACCGGGATAATATTCCTCACACTTTAACTTCATCTGAAAAGAAAACGCCAGATTGTCCGAAATATTCTTATTTTCCAAGTAGGAGATATTCCCCGACTTCTTGGTGCGGGACAAGCCGTTAAAAAACATAAACCGCGCCGTCGGCCTGCCATCCAGATCCATCACCAGACGGGTTCCCTCCGCCATCTCGTCCCGATGCAGGTCGATCACCACCTGTATAGAGGGATATTCTTTCAGCAATTCTTCCAATGCGGGAAGCGATCTGCCGTAGGCGTCATCCCTTGTGTCCACATCATACTGCCCCGTGTGATGCAGCACCCGATAACCGTACTGTTCCTGCAATATCTTTGTCAAACGCTCCCCCACGCCCACAATAGAAGTGCTTGTGTCCCCCGGCACAGAGTCCGCAAACCGTTCCTGTGAATGCGTGTGATAAATCAATATTTGAGGCCCCTCATCTTTTGTCTGTAAAGTCATATCCCGGGACAAAAGCGCCTGTAGATTCAGCTGGTCACTTCCTGCCATGGTGTTGGTATCTATGGTATAGAATTTGTTTACCAAAGATTCGTAATTGGCATAATCCTCCAGCGGCAGCTGTACCTGTCTGCCATGAGGCACAAAGTCCGACACATAGGACTGCGCCGCTTGATTCTCCTCCCGCATCAAGGCCTGCAGCTCCTGCTCAGTAGGAAGATACTGCAAGTCCTCCTCTGCAAGTTCCTCATACACAAGCACCTTGGAATGCCCGTCATCCTCCCATGCCACGGAAGCCTCCACGGCGTATCCCACATTTCTTTTGGTCATACCATACAAGGGCAGCACCGACTCCACTTGGGCCTCCACGACCCATGTGATACAACTCTCCCGCGCCCCGTCCGCCATTCCCGGCATAAACTGCGCATAGACCGCTTCTTTCAATCCCTCAGCCAGCTCATTGACAACCGCCTCTGTCAAAGGCAGCTTGCCCTTTGTACCATAGAACCCGGTTACCATCCATAACAGAAGGAGAAAAATGACCACCTTCATCACTCTATACCGCATTTAGCCTAGTGCCCTTCTCCGGAAACCTCCATTCAATATATGAGCTTATCCCCCGCCACAGACTACATTATTTTTCTCCATGGCGATATTGATGCCCTCAGAGAGTGTAAAGCTCACCCGCTTGACCACAGAATCAATATCCTTGCCTGTCATATACATATTGTTCAGCTCCGCAAAAGCAAGCCGGCTGTCAAACCTCTCGTCCGTGTCCTCGTCCAGCCACTTTTTCAAAGCGTCTCCCACGATTGTCGCTGCATCCACCACCGTGGGCACACCCACTGCGATCACCGGAACCCCCAGTTCTTCCTCTGTCAACGCGTTTCGGTGATTCCCCACGCCGGAGCCCGGCTGTATGCCGGTGTTCGTAATCTGAATCGTGCGATTCAGACGTTTCGTGCTTCTGGCGGCCAAGGCGTCAATCACAATCAGCACATCCGGATGCGTTTCCAGCACCACACCTTTTACAATCTCCGCCGTCTCCATGCCGGTCTTGGCCATGACTCCCGGCTCCATGCTACTGACCAGATTCATTTTACTGCAATTATAGGCTGCCTTGCCATACTCCTTCACCACATGTCTGGTGATAAAGAGATTATCCACCACCTGAGGTCCCAGGGAATCCGCTGTCACCTCCCGGTTGCCGAGTCCCACAACCAGCACGGACAATTCCCTGTCCCCGTCAGGAAGCATTTCCAAAAGCTCCTTCGCCAGACAATCCGAAATCTCGCGGTGATAGTCCTCATCTGGTTCCACCAGCGCCGGCGCCTCCATGGTGACATATGTCCCCACCGCCTTCCCCATAGCCTTGGCCGCGTTCTTGGTATCGATCATCACCTTCGTGACCTGTATATCCTCATCTTCCAGATAATATTCTTCCACGCGGACACCACGCAGCTCACTGTCCGCCTCCGTTACGCTCTCCCTTGCCTCCAATGCCAAGTCCGTTCTGACCTGAAAATTCCCCATGTCACAATCCCCCTGAATACTACTTTCTTTTTCCGAAATCCTTTCTTTTTTTGGGTAACAGTTCCGCTGTTACATTTTTTGCAAATTTCAGGAAAATATGTATTGACAAACCTCTGGAAATTTACTACACTACAATAGTATGTTTACCTTAGTCTTCCGTGTCTGGCTATAGTGAAACATTTTCAACAAATTATACCAATACAAATGGAGGTGTACAACTTGGCTAACATTAAATCCGCAAAGAAGAGAATCTTAGTGTCCCGCGCGAATGCTGAAAGAAATAAAGCAATCCGCTCCGGTGTTAAGACTGCGATCAAGAAAGTATATGCAGCGATTGAGTCCGGTGACAAGAACGCTGCCAAGACAGAGCTTGTAGCAGCCACCAAGACAATCGAGATGGCAGGCAGCAAAGGTGTTTATCACAAGAATAACGTTGCCCGCAAGGTTGCCCGCATTAGCAAAGCAGTAAACCAGATGGCTTAAGTCTGGTCTGTCGTGGACATGATATAAACTATATGAATCAAAAGCACCCATACCGTCATGTGGGTGCTTTTTCGAATTTATCAACGTCTTCTACCGCCTCCGCCATGACTGTGCCCGCCGCTGCTGCGGTGACTTCCATGACTTCCCCCGCCGTGGTGGCTGCTGCCGCCTCCGCCGCTGCTGCTCGACTCAATCCGATGGCTGGTCACATTCTTGCGGATAAAATCATCCGACTTGAAACGCAGGTTGACACCTTCTCTGCCTATATAAGTTTTCGCCGTGGTGGTGTCCTTCGCCTTGGATTGTGACATATGCATCACCGCATAGATTACGGCTACAATAAAAGGCACGACCCACGCACAGCACAGACTTGCAAGCACTTCACCTTCATCCACACCGTTATATCCATGCTCTCCATAATCCGCCAGCTTGTAGACCGCGGCACGATACGCCTGATAGGGTTGGGTGTCTATGTAGGCATACATCGCGTCAAGCACGACGTCCTCCTCCCTCACGCCAATCGTATCCTCCATCTTGCCGCTGGTGGAAAGCCAAGACCCCTTTTGGGAACCATTGCTATCCTCGTACCAGTTATCGAGGAGCAGCGCGCCGTCCCCATAAGCCCGATTCCAGCCATATTTGCCATTATCATAAAAATCATCAGCGTAATTCATCATGTTATTTTCCCACACCCGGTCAGATTCGCCCATGGGCTCATTGAGTGTCACGATGACAATGTCTATTTTGGCCTTCTTTTCACACGCGGCAATCTCCTGCCTGAGCTTTTGTTCCTCGCTGTCCGTGAGCACATCCGCATAATCGAAAACGCGCTCTGTGGGAGCCATATTATTCCCTCTGGGCCTGTTGTCGGCAACCACTCTCACAATCACCGCTCCGATGGTCAGCACAACTACAATGCCCGTTATGATAAACCATACCTTGAAATATTTTAAATACTGTCGCAGGGCCTCTCTCTTAAGCTCTTTATCCATCTGCCTCTCCTCCCTGTCACACACACAACAATGCCCAGACACTCACGCATCCCACAAGCACTGTCAGACAGCCCCACAATGTACATGCATAGGCCAAAACCTTTTTGGTGGAAATAGGCACCGTTCCCACAATTTTTCCCGTTTGCCCGTTGACATAGAAGGGATATTCCACATTGTTATATTGATAAAGATATTTCCACACAGGAAGAAGCCCATAATACTGCCATGCGCCTCGAACCTGAATATCATTGCGCTTTTGGCGCACATTACTGTAACCGGATACCTGCTCACGTACCAGCGTGACAGTATCCTCCGTCATTTTCTGTTTGGCGCGGTTCTCCACAGCCCCCGCCTCCATATTGTACTTCTCCGCGCAAAAACCTGACATATACTTCGGGTCAAAATCCATCAGCTGACCATAGTCATAAGGCTCCATCAGATCCATCACGTCATCCGGCATCTGCACGGACGCATCCACCGGAATATTTCTAAAGCTTACATCCACGTTACGGCGCACGTCATAATATGATGTCTCCGTGTACCGCATATTACCGGAAGTCCAGCTACGCACCTTGGTTCCCTCCCCCTGATAGTCAGCGCTGACGTCATAGTCGTAGAACCAGAAAGGCACGTAATCCCCCTCCATGCTGTTTAGGCGAACCTCCGACAGAAAATCCGTGGGTGCAAACACTTTTTTCCTAAACTTATCGCGCAACATCTGCTTACATGTCTCTTTGCCAATCTGAAACGGGATCATCATTTTAGGCAGATATCGTCCTTCCACGCGCTCATCCAAAATCAAATAGTTGCTGCAATATGGACACTGGATGGCGGCGGTATGCTCCTTCACCGGCACTTCGCCTCCGCAGTCCGGACAAATCGAAATCGCCCCGGAAGAGATTTGCACCTCCTGGCTCTCCTCGCTCTCACAGAACGGACAGAACATTTTATGCTTTTCGGGACTATATACCACATTTCCGCCACAGTTTCGACACTTAAAAATCATTGCTTACTCCTATCCTTCTTCGCCAAAAAATTGCCGGAGGCGCTCCATGTAAAAGCATTATCGAACGTCCTCCGGCTATGATCGGTTAAAATTATTGTAACTATTCAGAACCATTCGCAAAATGCTGCTACGCAGCTCCCATTTTGCTCATATTTGGCTCTCGCCAAATGAATTTATAGGAAAAATGTCTTATGAAAGCAAGCTTTCATCGCCATTTTCCTATAAATTCGCTTGGTTCTGAACAGTTACAATTTATTTACTGAAAATCAATAACGATATGTCTGGGCTGTCCGGTGATCATGATGGGAGTCAGCTCTGCCTGAATCAAGGGTTTGATGTAATTTACCATCTCCTTGGAGACAAAGGTGCCATCCTCGGTAATCCACTCCAAAGGAACCTTCTTCTCCACATTGGCAATCTTATGTACATCATACAGCCCCGTGGTGCAGATATAAGGATCGCTGGACTCTCTCTTCAAGGTAACCATCATGCCTGTCTCGCCGTCAAAAGCAGCTTTTACAGCGGAACCGCCTACCTGATAAGCCTCCGTGATATCCACGCGGGAGGTCAGATGACCCGCACAACGCTGCATGGTAGCAAGCTCAATTGCTCTGGACTTGCAGCCAAACTTAGCGCTTACAAGGTCTGCCAGATACTTCGCCGTACCGGACAACTGCTTGTGGCCGAACGCGTCCACGTACTCATTGTGGTCGCCGTGCTCAAACACATACTTTCCATCCGCGGTCTTGATACCCTCGGACACAGCCATCACGATCGCATCCTTGGTCTCCAAAAGTTTTCCTACTTTACTCACAAACTTGTCAATGTCGAAGGCAACCTCCGGCAGATAAATACCGTCCACGCCCTCGCAGTCCTCGCAGGTTGCCAGTGCAGCCGCACCGGTAAGCCATCCAGCATTACGTCCCATAATCTCGATGATGGTGACATTCTTGATATCATACACCAGACCGTCTCTGATAATCTCCTTGGTCACGGAAGCGATATACTTGGCAGCGCTGCCATATCCGGGAGTGTGATCCGTCACCTCAAGGTCATTGTCAATTGTCTTAGGCACACCGACAAAACGAATCGGGCTGTCAATCTCAACCGCGTAATCAGACAGCTTCTTGATGGTGTCCATAGAATCATTTCCGCCTATGTAGAAAAATGCTGAAATCTCATACTTCTTAAGTATTTCAAAAATCTTCTCATACATTGCCTTGTCTGTCTCCACATCAGGCAATTTGAAACGACAGGAACCCAAAAATGCGGAGGGGGTTCTCTTTAAAAGCTCCAAATCCAAATCGGACTTGATCTTCTCATCCATATCCACAATCTTCTCCTCCAGAAAACCGTGAATACCATGACGCATACCATAAACCTTTCTTGCGCCCAGATCCTTGGCTGTCTTGTAGACACCCGCCAAAGACGAATTAATCACGGCGGTAGGTCCGCCTGACTGCCCCACAATTACATTTCCTAACATAAGTACCTCCTTCTCCCATGACAATGAGTTGTGCTTTTAAAGCCTATCCTATTTTAACATAAAATCAAGATACATACAAGGATGATTTCTGTCTATCACCACCGGAATTCTCACACAACGGTATAAGGTCCTCCATGCATGAGCCAGTAATAATTGAGCACGGCAGAAAGTATTGTCAGAAGAAGGATCACAAAAAATTGTTTCCAGTTCTTTTCTTTTATCAGACAATAGACGGAAAATCCTAAAAAACCGAGCGATACGGCGAAATGCAGATACATCAGCCGAAACAGATAATATAAGATGACAAGCAACCAATATGGCAGGAAAAAGACCATGCCGATCAACTCCGGTATCACGGAAAATATCGCATAAACTCGGTCAGGAAATTCCGTGATCAGCAGAACCGGGAACAAAAAAATACAGTTGAGCAGTAAATAAGTGCACCAGTCCTTCTGAATGGCAGTGCCATCTCTTTTCCTTTTTGCAGAAACCTCTTTTTTCATATGCGCCATTTTCATATTCTCCCATGCGAACTTATACCTCTATCTCATTTTAATGCAGAATTCCACGCTTGGTCAACATCCAATTGAGGAATTGGCACACTGCTTGTAAAACTTTAGTTGCTGCTGTATAATACAGATATTTACAATTGACTGAATTACAAAAAAGATACACGAGGTGACCGAGAATGAGTCAGGAAAAACAACTCTTCAGCCAGATACTATCTGATTTACAAGCACGCAAGGAAAATACCGACCGTGAAGACTATGCACCGCTCATTGAAGAAGTCGAGGCGCTCTTACAAAAATGCACTGCAAATGAAATTGTGATGGATTCCGGCGAGGCAGACCTCTCGGAACTCTATTTTCTGGCGGCGGAACTGTTATTCTCTTATGATATGGCAGCCAGAGTCGCATCCCACGGAAAGCCCCTTGCAAATAAAGAAAAAACATGGGGGTATTTTAAGAAAGCCATCGAACTTCAGGACAAGGAAGAATATTCTTATGAACTGTGGAACTTTTTGTCCTCCGCAGGGCACAAGGAGGAAGGCATTGCGGCGTTAGAAGGTTTTATTAAGCGCACCGGCGGCACTGCCAAGGTTCTTTCGCGGGCTGCAGAATATATTCTTATGTATGCGGATTCGGAAGATACACAGACGATCCAGAAATCCCTTGATTACTTCTACCGCGCCATTGAAATGGAACCTGACCGCTATGAGACCTATTGGGCATATTGGACGGACTTGGAGGAGGCAGTGGATGTCTGCCCCCAATTATTCAAAGAAGCCGTTTTATGCCTTGATAAACTGATCGAGCTCTCCCTGCCGGAATCTTCCGAAAAACACCAATATTTGGGGAATCATCATTTTGACTTGGCGAATATTTACCTGAAAATGAAAGATGGGACAAAAGCACTGGAAACCGTGAAAAAAGGATTGCAGTATGCTCCCGCATCCCTTTTCGGAAACGAATTGGCCGCAGATATGTATCTCCAAAATAACCTCTTTCAAGAAGCCATTCCCCATTACAATAACATCATTGAAGCCTGCACGAGCGGTCAATACAGCGGTCAAGGCAATCGACTTGCAAAGGCATTCTTCAATCTTGCCCACTGCTATCATATGACCAACCAGCCGGAACTGGCCTCCACATATTACCTTGCTCTGGAGAATGGAAAAGATATCGTTCCACCGCAGTACAAAAGCGAATTTCTTTTTTACTACAACCGCAGCAATTCTTGGTGGGGAAAGTTGAAAAGATGGCTGGGGAAGATTTTTCATAAGGGCTGATTTTCATTTTCTCATTTTAAAAACAGTTGACAAAACAGTATCTTCTATGTTATATTTCTGTCAAAGAGAAATGGGTTTTGTGTCTGGTAAGCTCATTATGAGCTGAGAG
>CAMWLG010000015.1 GCA_947175035.1 uncultured Lachnospiraceae bacterium
GCCCTGATATTTCAACTGGTTCTCCGCCAGCATCACGTTCTCATTCTCGATATCCACATTATTGCCGTCCAGACGGTAGGAGTACTGCCCGTAATCCGTGTACAGCTGGGGGCGCAGTCTGTGATACTTCACATTGCTGACCTTGGAATCCATGGTCTGATAACGATTGTAGCCCAAAGCTTTCCTAAGCTCCGATTCAAAAGCGACATCCTGACGCTTGTAATTGGGCGTGGTCGCGTTGGCTATATTGTTGTTAATGGCCTCGTTGCGCAGCCAGCTGGCATCAGCCGCCTTGTCCAACACATTGATATAATCAAAAGCATTTGTGTTAATCATAGAGAACTCCTTTCCTTGACATGAATAGGGACAGAAATACCCCTACCCTATTCTATTATAATTATTTTTTGAAAAAACACAACCTCTTTTTATACGTTTTCCAAAATATGAAATAAAAAAATACTAATTTTGCCAATTCGTAAATAGAAAAAGGACTTATTGCGCATACAATAAATCCTTTTATCCCAACAGCAGCATTCCCTTGCTGCTTCCCGCCGATCTATGTATTTATACAAATGTTTGTACATTTTGTATGCTGTTTAACCGCGTTGATTCTGCCGCTTTAATTCCTCAATCTCGTCAAAGACCACATCATTGAGCACCTTGATGTAAGTCCCCTTCATACCGGAGGAACGCGATTCAATCACACCGGCACTCTCAAACTTGCGCAGCGCATTCACGATCACCGAGCGGGTGATCCCCACCCTGTCGGCAATTTTGCTTGCCACGAGAATCCCTTCCATGCCGTTCAATTCATCAAAAATATGTGTGATGGCCTCCATCTCGGAGAACGACAATGTACTGATGGCGGATTTGACCACTGCAATCTTACGGCTTTCCTCCGCACTCTCCTCGTTCACCGCCCGAAGCATCTCCAAACCTACTACCGTGGTACCGTACTCACAGAGGATGATATCGTCAATATCATACTGTTCATTGCACTTATAGATAAACAGCGTGCCCAGGCGCTCTCCTGCAATCTCTATCGGGGCGATGGTCGCCTGAAACTTATGGGTGTCCGTGTTCTCAAAGCCCAGGGTCGCCAAGTTTACATTCTCCTTCGTGGAAAGCACCCCCAGAAGTCGCTCATTCAACATGGAATCAATAAAACCGCCCACATTCTCGCCGATAAACTCCGTGATGTCGTCCACACCCTCCGCTTTTCCCACACCCAGAACCTTTCCTTTGCGGCTGATCACTAACACGTTGGAATTTAAAATCTCACGCATCACCTTACAGATATCGTTAAACACAACCTTGCTGGAATTATTGTTATGCAATAACTTCCCAATCTTTCTGGTCTTATCCAATAACTGTACGCTGCTCATAAAACATCCTCCGTCTGCGGGCCTCCATGCATAAGCCAACACCCAAACTCAACTAATACAGGGACATTTTAACACAAAAGCGACAAAAATACAATGCGAAAATAGTCAATTACATAATTTTGGCGAATTTATTTGACAATTGCGGTTTTATCTTGAATATATCCGCAATTCTCCTCCGTGCAGACACATTTGCTTCCCTTTTCCACCATCAGGCCGCCGCATTTGGGACATTTTTCCTTTGCCGGCTTATCCCATGTCATGAAATCACATTCCGGATTGTCAATACAGCCGAAATATCTTCTGCCCTTTCTGGTCTTTTTCAACACCACATCCTTGCCGCATTTCGGGCATTCCACCCCGATTTTCTCAAAATACGGCTTGGTGTTGCGGCACTCCGGGAAACCGGGACATGCCAGGAATCGTCCATGAGGGCCGTACTTGATCACCATATGACGCCCGCAGTTTTCACAGATCTCCTCCGACTCCTCGTCGGCGATGGTGACCTCGGGAAGCTCTTTCTCCGCCAGCTTCACCGCCTCATCCAAGTCCGGATAGAAATTGGACACAATCGTCTTCCATTTGACGCTGCCATCCTCCACACTATCCAGAAGCGCCTCCATATTGGCGGTGAAATTTACATCCACGATCGTGGGAAAAGCCTCGTTCATCATATTGTTGACCACTTCTCCCAACTCCGTGACATAAAGATTCTTATTTTCCTTCGTCACATATCTCCTCGCCAGAATTGTTGTGATGGTGGGCGCGTATGTGCTGGGCCGCCCGATTCCCAATTCTTCCAGTGCCCGCACCAGCCCGGCTTCCGTGTAATGGGCGGGAGGCTGGGTGAAATGCTGTTTTGCGTCAAATGCCACAAAATCCAGCTTACTCTTCTCTGTCAGGTTGTTGCTCAGGGTATTCTCTGCTTCCTTGTCATCCTCCTGCACATAGACACACATAAAACCGTCAAACACTAATTTGGAGGCAGCCAAAGTAAATAAATGTTCCCCTGCCTGAATCTTCACGGAAGTGGTATCATACTTTGCCACGCTCATACGGCTTGCCACAAAACGCTTCCAGATCAACTGGTAAAGCCGGAATAAATCTCTGGGCAGTTCATCCTTGATCGCAGTGGGGATACGCGCGGGGTCCGTGGGTCTGATTGCCTCGTGGGCATCCTGAATCTTCTGTCCGTTCTTCTTGGCAGCCTGCCCTTCCCCTTGGTACGCCTCGCCGTATTGCTTGCCGATAAACTCCGCCGCCATACGCTCCGCCTCCTCGGATACACGGGTGGAATCCGTACGCAGATAGGTGATCAGACCGATGGTTCCCTCCCCCTTGATATCCACGCCCTCATAGAGCTGCTGTGCCAGACGCATGGTTTTCTGGGTGGAGAAATTCAGCACCTTGCTCGCCTCCTGCTGTAAGGTGGAGGTTGTAAACGGCAAGGGCGCCTTCTTGACACGCTCTCCCTTTTTAATTTCCGCCACATGATAATCTTCGTTTTTTAGAGATTTCATAATGGCATCCGCCTCTGCTTTATTGCGGATTGTCTGCTTACTGCCCACCGAACCGTAATACTTGGCTATAATGGGCTTTTTTTCGCCTTTTACCGCGAGCTGCACGTCCAAAGACCAATATTCCTCGGGAATAAACGCGTTGATCTCCTCTTCCCTGTCACAAATGATGCGCAGTGCCACGGACTGTACCCGCCCGGCGCTCAGCCCCCTCTTGATCTTCGCCCAGAGCAGCGGTGAGATCCGATATCCCACCATGCGGTCCAACACGCGGCGCGCCTGCTGGGCGTCCACCAGGTTCATGTTGATCTCCCGTGCGTTTTTCAGAGACTCCTTCACCGCGTTCTTGGTAATCTCATTAAACGTAATGCGGTAAACCTTCTTATCCTCCAATTTCAACGCATGATACAGATGCCATGAAATCGCCTCTCCCTCGCGGTCAGGGTCTGTCGCCAGATAAATCTTCTCGGCTTTCTTCACCTCTTTGCGCAGAGAGGCAAGAATATCTCCCTTTCCCCGGATCGTAATATATTTGGGCTCATAATCATGCTCCACATCGATGCCCAGCTGGCTTTTGGGCATATCCCGCACATGACCGTTGCTGGCCATCACCTCATAATTTGCGCCCAGGAATTTCTTGATAGTCTTCACCTTTGCCGGTGACTCCACGATAACTAAATATTTTGCCATCTTCTCTCTCCAAACAGATTTTTACTAAACCAATCGTGAATCACTATACACCAAAAATTTGTGTGACGCAAGTTTTTTTTGATCGGGAGGGAGGATTTATCTTTCCCTACCCGCTGCGCGCCCCATGCGCCGCCTTGGCGGCATATTTCATCTGCATGGGGCTGGGCATAAAAAAACAGGACTGTATCTTCTTCGATACAGTCCTGACTCTGTTGCCTATCTGCTAGCTTGGAAATCGATGTATATGATTCCCCTTCCGGTTCTCTCATCGGCATAGGTCTCGACTCCATCAGGGCCTTGAATCGTCGGTGTCATCACCAGCTTATACAGACCGTATTTGTCATTTCCTGCCAATCCGGCGTTCTGGGTATAGATTTTAATCTTGCCCTCCGTCCAATATCGATTGTCATCACTCCAGTACGAAAACTCTTTACCGATACTCACCTCATCCCAACCATCACCTACCTTGCGATACATCTTTGTTCTGTTCTCAAAGGCATCTTTGACTGCGCCTCTGGTTGCCTCCGCGCCAACCATATTCTTGAAGCTAATCTCAACCTCTCCCTGCTTCACGAGCGTGAGCGGATCTCTTTCGGTTCCAACACCCGTGCCGCCCGCCGTCAAGTAAGAGGACAAATTCCTGGTTCCTACCGCATCCTTGCAAGCCTCAAACTGATAGGAGAAACCAAGCACCTTCATTTTAGTAATATATTTTTGATCAATATCAGCTGCAGCCGGCGGAGTAGCTGCCTCAGGATAATAATGTTGCCGGTTATTCTTATCAATGTATTTGAAGCTCGGCAGAAGCTCCAAATCATAATCCAATGTATAACGCATCCCTTCAAAATCAAAACTCTTATACTCGACTTGATCCGGATTGTTTCCCCCCATGCTCAGCGCAAGCGTCCAGTTGGGATAACCAGGTGAGGTATGTGTCCCATCCGTAGATTTGTAACGAATATAGCTGTTACCTGTATAACCACCGCCATACCCATAACTCTCGTCCCAATTGCCCGAGTGATTTTCCTTATACTCTTCCTTTATCAGCTCCTCATAATTCTGGGGGTATTTTACCTCACAATCATTTCCTCGGAAGAGGTTCGCATGCACGGTTTCATTGTCCTTCAACCGCACGGACTTCTCTACCACGCCGTAGGTTCCGCCTGTCTTATTCGTCTGCAGGGCGCCTACTGTGCCCTCGGGATGCATTGCGACCGCAATGATATCCACGTAAGAACTACCTGTGATCGTCTTTTTCAATTTGAAATGAAGATCCTTCCCCTGTGAGTTCGGAGGGTCAAGCACTTCAATATAATCATTCCAGTTCTCGCTGCCCGCATCAAAACGCCATCTGATCGTTCTGGGCTCCACATAATCTCTGTCAAACTCTCCCGCCTCTTGGTTGAGATTAGATCCTGTGGGTTCGGCACTTATGGTATACTCTGCACCCTGCTTCAAGGATTCTGTACCATTCGCCACCAGGTTCAGGGAAGAAAGATCAATATCCAGAATACGGCGAATGCGAACCTCTACAATTTTCTCCTTCAAGGGCGCTGTTCCAAGAGAATTTCTGGCGTTCGTCGTAATCTTCAAACGCAGCATCGCATCGCTCGCACCGTCCTCCGTCGCTCCGATGTTCAGCTTAACACCACCAGGCACAACAGTTGCCGATGCATATATCGAGTTATCCTCCTCCGGAAGGAGCTCCGCAGTAAAGCTGGTATTCGTAGGACCTACCACGGACACGCTCAAAGTATACTCCTGTAAGGGCTCCAGAACAATATAATCCAGACAATTGATATTGGCCGTCACCAAAAGTGGTGTCCCTGCATTCGGATCATTTCTGGAGGTAAAGCTGTAGTTGGTGGAAATCTTCCTGTCATTGTTCTGCATATCCAATGTCATGGTGATATTTCTGGCTGTATTGAACTCTGACGCATCCACCACGAATTTATTCACATGCTCCGCAAGCAACGCATCGGATGCGATGACATTGGACGGGGTATTCGTGCTATATTGATTATACTTCAAGGTCTTATCCCCGCTGTTATAGGTAATCTCATAAGTATAATCCGTGTTCCTGATCTTCAGGACTGTTCCGTCGAATGTCACCTCGTTGGTAGCATCAACGATCAGACTCTCGATGGTGTTGGCAGTAAACTGTGCCTCCTGCTGCAGGGCAGCCTCCGTGGTGCCGCTTCTGTAGGAGTTTGTGGCCACGATCATCGCACCACTCACGGTCGCCGTGATAATACTTAAAATTGCAACCGCGCAGATAAGTTCAATCAACGTCAAACCCCTGTTGTCTCCTCGCATCCTTTTCCTAATCATAATTTTTCCTCCCTTAATCTATGTACACTTTTCCAGTAAGTGGTACCAAAGTTACCTCAAAAGTCCTCCCGCCCCGGGAGACCATGATCTTCTGACAATACAAATCCTCTGCACCAAGCTTCTTAAAGGCTCCGCTGCCTCGGTCAAAACTCAAAATCAGCGGATTCGTCTCCAGATCCCGCACAACGACGTTACCGGAGCTGTTCACACATTCATATTTCACTTCTATCCCTGCCGACCCCATCTCTGTCGGATCCATTGCGACATTTGGATCTGTATTGGATACGAATTCCTGCAAGTAAATCTTCTTGTCAGCCCCCACATACAGCTTATATTGGGAATAGACCTTGCTCATAGCGCTGGTACGATGACGCTCCAGCGAATAAACAATCTTTTGTGCACACTGCTGTGCGGGCTTTCCTGTAATCGCGTTAAAGCTCATAATCCCAACGCCGCCGAGAACGGCTATAATGGCAATCACGATCATGATCTCAATCAAGGAAACACCCCTGTTGTCCCGTCTCATACTCTTCATCTACTCTTTCCTCCAATTCGTGTAACGCACACATTTGGATATATCCACAACATTCCGGTATCCCGCTTTCTGTCCGGACATACCGCTCTCAAGTGTGGATAGACTTCCCTCCACAGACCAGTCGATTTCCGGCGCGTATACATCAAAATCCGTGTAGATAATGGCGGTTCGTCCGTTGTCGTCCGTGTACGTTACGCGCAGTCCCCGGATATGAATCTTGCCATCCGTATCTTCACGCTCCACCACCTCCGCGGTCGTAAACTTACCATCACCTGCCCCTGAGGGCACGGTATCATAACTGGAATCAATCTCGATTTTACAATTATACTGTGCGGGATCCTCCATACATAGACTCGTCAAAAGCGGTTTCCAACCGCCCACCGAACCCGCCTTATTATACCACCTGCCGTTCTCGGCATGCGAATAAGCATCTTCATATCCGGTCTCAAAGCCCACCAGCTTCTCCACAAAGAGTTTGTTGTATTCCATCTTTCTCATATCCGGACTGTCAAGCTCTACATAACGTCTCAACACTTCATTATATGCTTCCACTGAGGCATAGGAGACATCCTCCAGCAGATTCGCCCGAATTTGCTCCAGAGCAGTCTCTCCGGTATAGAAATTCTTCTTATTCTGATAGTCTGCCTGCTTGATCTGAAAATTCATTCCTGTCACATATAACAATATGGTGGCAAGAACCGTCACAAAGCCAACCACAAGAATCACCGTGAGCAGCGCCGATCCTCTGTTGTCCAGTTTTCTTTTCATAGAACCCTTCCATCGTCTCTTCACAATCAACACTCCTTAATCATTCATGGTTCCTTCGATCAGCGCCACTTCCTCCGATGTCTTGACATCATACACATGAACTTCAACCTTATAAAGCAGTTTACTGCTGTCCGTCATCCCTGCCATGATGTCCTCAACCGCACTGAATCCTGTAGGATGCACATCGGGTATCCCTCCGGGGGCAGTCCCCGTTCCTATATACTCATTCAGATTGTGCCGTACTACCAATTGTCCGCTCCCGTTCGTGGTGTTTTTCAGAGTTATTTCCGGCTTCGTGTTATAATCATTTTCCGCATCCCTCCAGGCAGCATCACCCGTGATGTAAGCGGAACGCTGCTTTGCAACAATAAGCTCCATGGGGTAATTCCCTAATGCCTCTGAATCCCCCTTGGTGAGTCCCGAATCATAAGCATAGATTCCGGTAAGGTTAGAGGTAACCTCGATTTCATCCTTTGCGCCCGTCCCATAAATCTCACTATAAGTAGGATAATAGTAAAGGAAGATTCTGTCAAGCTTGCTCTTGCGTCCTACCACATCCGTACCTGCAATCGTTGCACTGTTATCATATAATACCTTTGTTGTCTCTGTCGAGCCGGGTGTAGTGGAAAAATCCACCTCGTATTTCAATCCGGTATATTCCTTCGCAGTCTGAGAAACTCCCGCTATCTGATATTCTACCTTTGCATCAGCTGTATAAGTAATCTCTATGGAGACTGTCTGAGTTGTTCCATTATCATTCACATCAAGTTCTATCTTCCTGACAAAGTTTGATAACTTTATATCGCTATTGGTGATGGTGGGAGTGCCTGTTGTGACCTCCGCAATCACCTTATCCTTCGCCGCATTCTTGAGTTTGGCCTCCGCATCAAAACTCTGCTCCTCCTTCAGCTCACTCAGATTAATGATACAATCTCTGTACTTGTTGGGAGAATCCATCTGCAGCATATTCCTCTCATAAGAAGCGGAGTTCGTGGAGATATAAGGTTTGATATTCACCACCACGTTAAAATAACTGCTCTCGGAAACAACCTTGTTCGCCGTCAGAACATACTCGTTATAATCCGTATTAAGAGTATTGTCTGAGCGGAAGGGCGACACCTGATGCCCGGAGCTGTCAACAGCTTTTGCCGTCTGGGAACCGGCCAGCGTGCCATCGGCATTATAAATATTCGCCCCCTTAAAGTCATTATTGTCAAACAATCTGCACAGATTATCCAGACTGTATGCCTTTAACGCCTCCATGGTACTCTCAGCCACTGTGGTGGCTCTCTGTCGCTGCTTAGCCCGAAAATTGGTCCCCGATGTGGATGCAAAAATATGCAACGTCGGCACAATGACAACCGCCAAAATCGCCATCGCCACAATTACCTCAACCAATGTCATACCTCTATGATTCAGTTTTTTCCTGCTCTTTTTCATCCACATATCCATCTCTCCAATCATCTGTTATCAGTTCGCCGCGTTCTCTTCCTCCGGCACTACAGACAAATCCACGGTTCCGGTCTCCTTGTTGATAACACCAAACAATTCCCCTATTCCATCCATGTACTCAGGCATATCCGGAAGAACATAATCCTTATTCATTCCCTTGATACTATAATATGCAATATCAATGGTTCCTTCAATCTGAAGATTCTCATCCGAAACCTTTCGATAAGAAATCGCATCAATCCCCACTCTGTAAGGACTGGCATAGATTTTCTCAACACATGCTTTTAAATTGCCATAATCCGTAATATTGCTATAAGTAGCTGTCTTCTCCACGAAATCAATCTGTTCCTTATACTCCTCTGTGCCCGCGGCAGTCACCACCCCCGATGCAATGGAATGAATGTTCTCGGAAGCGCCTATGCCAATACTCTGAAAGTTGATAATCGCCGTAGCGTTCATATCTACCGCCATCATGATAGCATCTTCTTCCTTAGCATCCCCTGGATAATCCGCGGTACGAACCTCAATATCCTCCAGCATCTGCTTCTGCTGCGCCTTGTAAGTCCCCATGTTCACAAAGTATTGCTCCAACTCATTTACCTCTGCCTCCAGGGTGTCATTGCTGGCTTTGAGTGCCTCCGTCTTCGTCTTGTAATCGCTGAACACCATACTGTATACCACAGCACAGACACCAATAACCAACACTACTACTAATGCAAACACTTGCTTCTTTGTTATATTCTTCATCACCCTAATCCTCCCGCTTAGTTTTGTGCAGCGCTGTCGCCTGCTCCCGCAGCCGTGTTTTCCACCACACTGTTGTCAATCTCGACAGGATAATAAATACAATTCACGGTAAACACAACTCTTGTCTCCACGGCCTCAACACCCAGCTCATCTTCATTTCTGTTTTGATCCTCCTTCTTGATCTCTTCCTCATTGACAGACTCAACCACAACATTCATCACGCTCTCAAAGCTACGCAAAGTATTGACTATCTTCGCTGCGGTGCCCTTGTCGTCCACAATCATCTGCATGATGCACTGCTCGTCATCGGAAGAAAATTCCTTCAACACCACATTGTAAGGCAGTTTCTCCTCAAGTTCTGCCAAAAACAGGAGCAAATTGTCGTTTGCATGCTTAGACATGCTGGTTCCCTTTAAAATCTCCTCATACAAGCTCTTCGTCCCCAGCATAGCATCATAAGCCTTCTTGCCCTCTTCATATTTGACCTTCAGATCCGTCAGCTCTTTCTCCCGCGCCTGCTGTTCTTTATATGGCAGAATAGACATCACCACCATAACAACCGCCACGACCACACCGAGGATACCGACCAAAATAGACGCCACCGTATAATTGGGCTCCTTGCTCACCTTGACCTTGGGGTCATCATGCAGGAAACCATCCACCGCAAATCCTGCACCAATACAGGAGAAGAAAGCGTCACTCTTCTGCTTGACATCCGTATCAAAAACTTCCACATCATAGGACATTCCCGCCTTGCGGCACACAATGCCCAGCGCTTCACCCAAAATCTCCGGCACACCCACAAACTGTGCGCCCAAACCGATAATAGACACATTCTCAATCTCTGCACCGTCAAAGTGGGAGTTGAAATAATCAAATACTCTCATGACACCGTTGAGCATAGGATTCAAAGCCTCGCTCACGGCAACCCTCGCCTCAGGACGCCCTGCATCCTTCATATTGGAAACAGGCTCCGCAGTACAGTTCTGCCTGGTAATCAATCGCCATACCGCCAAAGTATCCCCCGCAGCAAAGCTGGGCTGGGTAGCCACCACGTTCATGGCATCACCAACACCATAGTTGATGCTTCTCTGCAGCATCAGCACGCCATCCTTCACCACGCTGATAATGGAATATTTTTCCTCCATCTTGATGATAGCCTGGCATCCGCTTGCCCGCTGGGTTCTCGCCGCCTCAATAATCGACGCTCCGCTACAGCAGACATTTACAATATCCAGATCACATGCATCCGCCAACTTCCGATAGGAATTCAGCATGGACTTCTCAGCCGCGAAAACTAACACCTTATGTTTCCCCTGATCAGGTCCATCCGTCAGTGTCTGTGTCAGGGACTGCGTCACCTCATACTCTGCAAGGCTTACAGGGAAATACTCACTCAAATTCGCCTGTACCACAGAAGGAATCTGTGCCTCTTTCACGCCGGGTACCGTCACCTCACGGTTGATGATCTTTGCAGAAGCAACCGTAAATATTACCCTCTTGGTCTTAATACCGTTACGGGCAATAGTCTCCTTAATAGCATATGCCAAGTCCTTCATCTTGTTTTCCGCAATATAACCGTCCGTCACGGCGCCTGCGGGCGTAATCGCCTCGAGACACTGATAGACCTTCGGTCTTTTTACCTTGTGATCCATCTCACACAGCTTGATTACGGAATGCCCAAGCTCAATACTAAGTATTCTCGCCATTTCTATGTACCCTCCATGAATGTTTTATGGCACCTGATTTCTGGCGCCTATCTATAGTCACTTTGCGAAACAAATTCATACCCTATAATCTGTTCAACAAAATTCCCTTTCCTCATCATAAAACCAACCCTAAAATCCCATCACTCTAAGATACCAACTTAAGAACTCATTGCCCCACATCACGGCAATCGCCGTGCCCAGAGCCAAATACGGCCCCATCGCCAACACACGGTCAGCCTTCGTCAGCCGCATGCGAAGCACATGGATCACAGACCCCAAAATACATCCAAACACAAAAGCCAGAATATTTAATCTCCATCCCAGAAGTAAACCTGTTGCTGCCATCAACCTGACATCACCGCCGCCAATCGCAACACCCCCCGAGACTCTGTAGATCACATACAAGAACAAACTGACAGCTATGAGGCCGATTGCATACTCAAGCCAATTCGACAAGTCAGTCACCAAGCGAATCAGCCCCAGTGCCAGTATAAACAAATTGAAACCTATGGGTATTTCATAGGTTCTAAAATCAATCACACTCAATGTAAGGAGTGCGCTGAAGAGTAGGCAATAGAGCACGGACTCCACGCTCCAGCCATACTTGAGCACAACCGCCAAGTACAGCACCCCGTTCAGTCCCTCGATCAGAGGGTACTGAACGGAGATATTTGCCTTGCATTTGCGACACTTACCTCCCAATGCCATGAAGCTGAAAAGGGGAATCAAATCATACCACCTCAGCTGATACCCGCAGCTCATACAATGAGAGCGGGTCATGGCGATATTCTCCTTCTTTGGCACTCGATAAATCAAAACATTCAGGAAACTGCCAATTACAATTCCGTATAGGAACACAATGATATAGAGAAGTATCTCAGGAAGCATGTAGGGTGTGTCCTTTCAAATGTATAGTCTTACAAGTCATATCTCAACAATATTGATTCTCTTAGTTGGTCCAATTAGTTTTAATGCTGAAAGTACCAGTAGAGGACTTGAAATCAACATTAATTACTGCCTTCTTGGTGCCATATGCCTTGGAAGAAAGAAAAATTGTGTCAGGAATAGCCTTGCGGATCTCAGTCTGCAATGCAGTACAACCAGATTCAACCTGCTTATTGTTCTGAACAGTTACTGTTGTGCTTGTGCCAACAGCTCTGTAAACCTCGTCAACAGACAGAGCAATCTGAGTTGCATTCTGAACCTCGCCTACTGCTGACAGATCTTTCTGTACGCGGGAGCTCTCAACATACTTGATGAACTGAGGTGCCAGAACACCCATCAATACAGCCATAATCGCGATAACGATGATCAGCTCTACCAGTGAAAAACCCTTGTTATTCATCTTTTTCATAATACCATTTCTCCTTTTCTTTTTAATAATTGGTTGACATGTCTCATGTCTATATCTTATTCACCTCCCCTCCCTACACAGGGGGGTGGATAATTCAAAATAAGAATCTTACAGGCTATCCAACGCCTGATACATGGTAAGCATCGGAGCCATACATGCGCCGACCAATCCGCCGACCACCACAGCCAGCACGATAATGATCATGGGCTCCATGGCTGCCATCAATGCCTGTACCGCCATCTCCACCTCTTCATCATAGTAATCCGCCAGCTTATCCAGCATCTCCTCCGAGTTACCGGCTTCCTCGCCGATTCGCACCATATGATACATCATAGGTGGGAACAGTCCGCATTCCTCCAAAGGCCTTGAGAGAGGCATACCTATGGTCACCTCATCCTTGGCGTGCGCCAGCGCCTCCTGGAAATGCACATTGGTCACCACGCTCGACACAATCTCCACAGCCTCGATCAGCGACACACCGGCGCCCAGCAGAGTGCTCAGGGTTCTGGCCGTCAAGGAGGATGCGGATTTAATCGTCATGTTGCTGAGAATCGGTATCTTGATCGCCAGCTTGCCAAATAGATGCTTTCCACTATCCGTCTTGGAGTAGCTTATCACCGCAAACACCAGCGCTGCCACCACCGGTATGATAATAAACCAATAATCAATCAACGCATCACTCATTGCCACATACATCTTGGTGATCCACGGGAGCTCCGTGCCCATGTCCGCAAACATCGTGGCATAGTTCGGGATAACCACCACCAGCATGACCACAGAAACCACAATCGCCACAACACAGACCGCAATCGGATAAATCATAGCCTTTTTGATCATGGACTGGGTCTTGGCACTCCGCTCCAACTGCACAGACACGCGATCCAAGGCAGTATCCAAATTACCGGACGCCTCACCCGCCGCCACCATGTTAATCATCAGTTCCGGGAAAACATCCGTATGAATCGCCATGGCCGTCGCCAGGCTCTCACCCCTCTCCACGTCCAAGCGAACCTCATTGATCGTAGCGCGCAGCTTCTTGTGCTCCGTCTGCTCAGACAACATCTTCAGCGCTTCGATCATGGTCACACCCGCCCTCGTCATGCTGACAAACTGACGGCACATAACACTCAGATCCCTAGGCTTCGGCTTGCCTCCAAAGCCAGGTTTCAATGGTTTGGAAAAGGCTCCCTGTTCCTTGATACTGAGCAGAGTCAATTCCTTTCGCTTGGCCTCCTGCCTTGCCGCCTCGATAGTTTCCGCATCGAAGCTGCCCTTAACTTCCTTGCCCGTCTTATCGACAGCAACATAAGAAAATGCTGGCATTTCTCACCCTCCCGGTTCTGTAAAATAAGCTGTTATTCATCAAAGGAAACTCGCATCATCTCGCTGAAGGAAGTAACCCCTTCCAGCACATATTCCGTGGCGCTCATGCGAAGTGTCCGCATCCCCTCCGCCATGGCCTGTTCCTTCAACCGCTCCGCTCCCTCGCGTTTGCTGATAATACGCTTCAACGCCGGTGTCATCTTCATAATCTCATAGACACCGATTCGCCCTTTATATCCCGTGTCCGCACACTGCGGGCACCCGCAGGGCTCATATATGGTCACTTCCTGAGTCTCAGGAATATTCATCATCCTCTTCTCTTCAGGCGCCGCCTGTTTGGCAGTTTTACAAGCAGGGCACAGTCTGCGAACCAGACGCTGGGCAATGATACCTACCACAGAATCCGCTATCAGGTACGACTCCAACCCCATATCCTCCAGACGAGTGACCGTACTCGCTGTAGAGTTGGTATGTAGCGTACTCACTACCATATGGCCGGTGATAGATGCCTGCACCGCGATAGACGCCGTCTCCTGGTCACGGATCTCACCAATCATGATAATGTCCGGATCCTGACGCAGAATAGAGCGAAGCGCCGAGGCAAAGGTCAAATCCGCCTTATTGTTCGTCTGAACCTGGTTGATGCCGTCAATATTCGCCTCCACAGGATCCTCAACCGTGATAATATTCACATCCTCGGTATTCAATTCGCTGAGGGCCGTATACAAGGTCGTGGATTTACCGGAACCGGTAGGCCCGGTAACCAGCATAATCCCGTGAGGGTTCTTCAATATGTAATCGAACTGTTCCATCTCGTATTGTTTCAGACCCAGCTGGCTCTTCTCTCGGTTCAGCGCCGTCTTCATGGCAAGACGCATTACGACTTTCTCGCCGTATACCGTCGGCAGGATAGAAACACGGATATCATATTCCACTCGGTCTACCATCTGTGTGATACGACCGTCCTGAGGCTTTCTCTTCTCAGAGATGTCCATGCCGCCGATGATCTTGATACGGGCAATGATGGAAGAAAGAACACTGGTACTGTAGCGCATGCGCTCGTACAGTGCACCGTCAATTCGGTAGCGCACCCGGATATAGGTCTCCATGGGTTCTATATGTATATCGGACGCACGCTGTCTCGCTGCCTTCTCGATGATTTCCTTCACCAACGCCACGATAGGCGAGCTATTCAGCGCCTCGTTGTCTTCCTCGTCAGCCGCGACATCCAGTTTCTTCTCCTTGGCGTACGCCTCCAGCGCGGAGCTCATCTCCTTCTGGCCGAAGAACTTGTCGATAGCCATCATGATGCTTCGGCTGGTCGCCACCACCGGTTCCACCTGATAGTTGGTGATCAGATTGATGTCGTCCTGAGCGTTATAGTCCAGTGGATCCGCCATCGCCACCCGAAGGACACTCAAGTTATCCTCCCTAAACGAGTACGGGAACACCACATTCTTCTTCAGGACGTCTATGGAAACCAGATCAAGAATCGATTTCTCCACCGTCACATTCGCCAGATCCACAGTGTCCAAACCCAGCTGCTGGCTCAGAGCCATCACCAGATTATCCTCATTCACAATATTCTGTTCTACCAGATACTCTCCCAGCTTCTTACCCGCCTTACGGTGTTCCGTCAATGCCGACGCAAGCTGTTCCTCCGTGAGCAGGCGGCTGTTTACAAGGAGTTCTCCCAAACGAATCTTTCTTCTGCCAAAATCCATCTCTTTCTAATCCCGTCCTCATCTATTCCAGCTTATTAATATGCACAATAAGAGCAATTATTAATTATCTATAAACATTCTACCTCAATCAACACCTCATGTCAAGCAAAAACCCCATGGGTTTGACACTTAAATATCATAATTTCTACTGCTGCCCCAATTCCACTACAAAGAATAACGCCCCCTGGATTGTCACGAGTCCCTTCAAACGATAACTGTCCTCCCCGGACAGTTTCGCAATCAAGTCCGTGCAGTCCGTCTGCCCCGGAATACTTGTCTCCCCGTTCTCCGCAATCCCCGGCGATTCCGTTGCCTTGCGTTCCCCCTCCGGCTTCTGGGTAAAATGGTCAATATGTACCAAAGCATAATTCACGGGCTTGCCCTCTCCCCTGACATTCTGCAAAAGATCTTGCTCTATATTCAGCCCGGCAATAAAACATTCGTCGGTGTCTTGCAGATACACGGACAGACTTGGCATCATCACATTCATATATCCCGTGGACGGACAGATCACAAGCACACGCTTTCCCTCAAAAAGCTCTGTCAAATTCCCACAATCCCCATAGATCTCACACGAATATGGGTAGGGGACTGCTAACTGCTGATATGCGGCTTCGCAGACCACCAGCGCCCCCACGATCACCGCCGCCCATCTTCCCGCCCGGGGAATCAGCGAAAGCAGCCGGTACACCCCCACCACGGCAAGCATGCACAAGAGCGGAAATGTAAGACACACAAAACGCATACGGAACGCCTCGTTTAACCACACATCCACCGTCAGGGCCGTCACAAGATAGATGGAAAAACACGCCGACAGGATAAACACCGGCGTATAGTCCATCACATGCAAGAACTTCCACACCTTCCCCGGACAACTTTTGATCTTCCCCATCAGAACCGGAAACCACGGCTCATCCCGAAAAGGAAGCAGCAAAAGCACCGCTGCCACGATCAGGGCAAGCAGCAGCGGAATCGTGATATTCCAAAAGGCAGTCTCAAAATAGCTTGTGGCAAAACCGAAATTAAACTGCAGCATGTTGCTGATCAGCATCCTGACCTGAGTGTCCGTGGGATACAACTTTGGGAACACGGTGTCTTTCTGGGTAATATGGTCAAACATTGCAGGAAATACTGCAAACGCGGCAAGCAGCGCCGCCAAAACGCTCCCGCCATAAAGAAACATGCTCCTGATTCCACGCTTTAGAAGCAGCCAAAGGCAGAATAGCGCCGTGAAAACACCCATAAATGCGATGGCATAATAGTGGGTCAAAAAGGCGAGGAATGCCGTGACCCCCGCGGCCGCCAAAGTGCTCTTGCGGAATTTCGCCTTCTCCACATACTGATGATACAGACAGATTCCCCAATAGGTGAACGCCACGCACAGCAGGGTGAGCAGACTGTACTGTCGTATATACGTGAAAGTACACAAGCCCCCCTGCCCGCCCCCGTAAAACGCACAGACAAGAAATGCTGCCGCCTCCGACCCGGAAAGCCTTTCAGCGGCAAGAAACAAGAAAAGCTGCGTCCCTAAGAAAAATACTAAATTGAGCGCCAAACCGTACCACCAGGAGAATTGATTCGGGAAGAAGGAACATACCGTGTGCAACATCATATAATAAAGGGGCGGATGGCAGTCCAGCACCTGATTGGAATATACCGAACCATAGGCAAAACGCTCCGTTGGCTGCACGGTGATATAGTTTTTGAACACATTGCCCGATATCCATTGATTGGTATTTTCTGTCAAATCAATATAGAATTCGCGATAGGAAACACCCTCCTGCAGATGCAAAAAGGGGCGGTAATAGCTGTTGGCAAGCCCATAACTCCACGCTTCGTCCGAATGATACCCTTCCTTTACATTGACAAACGTATATACAATATTGCCCGTCTGTATCAATACCAGCAATATCAACGCAAAATAGAACCCCTTCCTCTTCATCCTATGCCCCTATCCCTTTCTATCCCTTGTATTCCACCATATGATACACTTGTGTACAGGCTCCCTCCTCCACCATTTGGCGAAGGGTCTCCGTGTCTCCCGTATACGTATAGGAATAATACACATTGCAGCCAGTCCAAAAACCCTTCCCCACGCCCCAGACCGGCACTTCCGGATATCTGTCATCATATTGCCTGTCATACCAGATCCGCTCCCGCAGTTCCTCCTCTTTGATATCAAACACCGACCGCCCAAACATTTCCTCATCCTGTATTCTATCATAAAGGCCGGCACAGTCAAGCAGTGTAGCCTGTATATCTTCATGGTAGACCGGCGCATTGTTTAATATCATCCCGTCCTTGCTCTCCCCTTTGCGCTTCACCATAAAAATCGGTGTGCCCGCCTGTTGTGGAGAGTTGTCGTTATGGGCACCATGGTCAGCCGTAATGATGATCGTAGCGTCATCATACACCCCCAACTCCTGCATCTGTCCCATATACTCCCCCATCATCTCCAACAAATATCTCATCTCGTTCTCCACGCCGTTACGGGTTGAGTGAGTTCCCTCCAAATGTTCCACAATCAGATAATTTTGATCTGTATCGCTCAGTACAAGTTCAAGATTCTGTAAGTAGTCATCGTTTTTATAATCAGCCACATCAAGCATCCTGACAGCGTCAGAGAAATCCAAATCCTCAATGTGGGCAAATTGCTTCAACCCCATGGGCAAGGCCCGGTACATGGACAGCTTGCCAAAATCATAACACAGAATGACCGCCTCAACTTCCATATTCCTTCCGGCATCCCCGCCCCCCTGCCTGTAATTGTCATATTTCCCGGCGTAACCGTCCACTAGGACATCCTCTATGCTGTACCCGTTCACACGATACCCCGCATTATGCAGCCTGTCATAGAACTCCACCGCCCGCTCGCTGTTCCACGCTGTCCGATACCACTCCTCCCCCGTCAGTTCCACCGCAAACTCCATCCCCGTCAACATCTGGGTGATGGAAGTGGGCGTAGAGTCAAACACACTGCAGGTGTTTGTGTATATCGTAAAATCCTTCAGCTCGTCAAACACCGCCCTGTCCTTCTCCAACCACGCCTTGATATACTCGTTGTCCGCCGCGTCCAGGATAAACAGGATGATATTGTCCTTTGCAGATACCGTGTATTGCTCCTCTGCAGTCATGTACGCCAGATTCATCTCATACACGGAAGCCGGCGCGGAGAACAACATGATACAAAGGGCAAGAAACTGCATCCCCCCCAGACATGCTGGGCCAAATACCCTGATCCGCTCCCAAATCCGCTTCGCAAGGCACATGAGCAGCACCGGCACCAACAGCAACACACCCCAGACAAGATAAGACAGCCAAATCTCAACGTGAAACCTGCTCCAATCTATCAACTCACCATCCAGGAGCGTCAATCCGCCATTCAGAAACATATACTGGGCGTACACTGCCAAATCCAGCCCAAACAACACTGCCCCCGCCCATTCCTGTAGCCCCTTTTTCAGTGTACACAGCAGCACAGACACTGCCAGAGAACATACGACCATGAGAAGCACCTGATAGGGGATAAACATCTGATAGGTGAATACAAAATCGTTCCTGTTCCCCACAAAGCTCTCGCTGGGAAGATATACAAACACCATAAAACAGAACGTCAGCACGGGAATGTAGAGCCTCTGAAATCCCTCTGCCATCAAACTCACAGTAATCTCCTCTTCCATACATACCTTCCACATCGCTGTGACAGGAAGCAGCAAAATCAAGGTGAGCGCCAAGATTTCCACCCCCATCCGTAGTCCCTCTGTCATAATGGAGGACTCATGGAGATTGGTCACCACTGCGGTGGCAAGCGTGATAGTGACAGCAATATGTACAATACGGATTGCCTTGCAAAGTTTACAAATCAATTTGAACATTCTTTCCCCTTTTCATCATTATTTCTGACAGCCCCACAACTGTCGCTATTGTATTACAAGCATCCCATTTTGTCAGTCATAGTGCTTATTGAAACTCCAGCATATAATATATCCCCCCTTGAACCGTTATCATGCCTTTCATTTCATATCCCCGCTCTCCGGCAAGTTCCCGAATCAGCTGCGTACAATCATGCTCCTCCCGCCTTTGTTCCTCCGCCTTCTCGTCCATCACAAATCCAAAATCATCTTGGGAATCCTCGCCCCCAGACCACTGCATGATCCTCTGCAGTTCTTCCGCCGAGGGCTGATATACACTTATATCCACAAACACATAGTTCACTCTTTTATCTGCTCTGCCTACCTCCTGCCAGACATCCCGCGCGTTCAACGACGAGGTGTGAAAACTCTCTTCCGTATCACGCAAATCAATCGAAAAGGTTGTTAACACCATAGGAACATATGCGTGAGACGCATTCACTACCACCACCCTTTTTCCCCTAGTGAGCTCCGCCAAATCCCCTGTGAATCCGTACCGTTCTTGAGAATAAGGATAATCCGTTGTCACTTGCACGCGTATCACAATGACAACCACCAGCACAAGCAGGACGCCCGCAGCGTATTTCCTCGTCCAAGAAAACCTGGTAAGCAGCCAATACGCCGCCACCACCGCAAGCATACAAAAGAGCGGAAAGGAAAGGGCTATATAACGCATGCAAAACGCGCCATTCAGCCACACATCCACCGAAAGAGCCGTCACAATATATAGAGAGAAACCTCCCACCAGGATAAATATCGGCATATAATTCATGACACGCAGGAAATGCAGCAAATTCCCCGGAAGTCCTTTCAGCCTTCCCATCAGAACCGCAAACCAAGGCTCGTTCCTAAAGGGAAAAAGTATCATCGCCGTGAACACAATCGCCGCAATCACCAAAGGAATCGTGATATTCCAGAAAGCAGTGGCAAAATAGCTTGTAGTAAAACCAAAGTTATTGGTAAACATACGGCTGAGAAGCATCCTGATCTGAGTTGCCGTGGAATACAGCTTCACACTCTCACTTTCCCTGTGGGCAATATGGGAAAGCGCCGCTGGAAAGACCGCGAAAGCCAGCGCCAATGCTCCCAAAATGCTCCCCCCATAGAGAAACATTTGTTTGATCTGACGTTTGCACATCAGATAAATACAGATCAATGCCGTAAATACACCAATATATACTATAGAATAATAATGGGTCAAAAATGAGAGAAAAGCCGTAATCGCCGCCGCTACCATAGTTTTTCTTTCAAACCTTGCCTCTTGGGTATTTTGGCGATACAGACTGATTCCCCAATAGGAAAACGCCATACACAGCATAGTAAGCAGACTGTACTGACGTATGAAGGCAAAGGTACACAGCATCCCCGTTCCCCCGCCATAAAGCAGACATGCCAAGATCCCTGCCTCATCCTTCCCTGTAAGCTCCTTTGACGCAAGAAACAGGAACACCTGCGTTCCGACAAAAAAACCAAGATTCAGTGACAGGCCATACCACCAGGAGAAACGGTTCGGAAAAAAAGAACACACTGTATGTAATAACATATAATACAACGGTGGATGGCAGTCCATGGTCTGATTATGGTACACGGAACAATAAGCAAAACGCTCTCCCGGCTGCACAGTGAGATATTCCTGAAGGACATTGCCCTGCACCCACTGGTCGGTATTAATCCAATTGCTTGTGTAGAAATCATTATAAGCAATCCCATCCTTCAAATATAAAAAAGGCTGATAGTAACTGTTTGACAGTCCATAGCTCCATACCTCGTCAGAGAAGCATCCCACCCTCCGAAAGGTAAATGTGTATACAATATACCCCGCCTGAATCAGCACCAGCAGTACGAGGATCAAATAAATGATTTTCTTTTTCTTTTCCATACCTTGGGCTCTCTCATTTTACGATAATTTCTATCCCTTATAGTCCGTCATAGGATAAATTTGTGTGTAACGCATTTCTTCAACCATCTCTTCCAGAGTATCCATATCCCCTGTGTAAGTATAGCCATAGTAGGTATTATACAGTGTCATAATCGATGCTGCGTTCATCTTGGACGCCATCGGATAACGGTCATCCAGACGTCTGTCATACCAGGTTCTCTCACGCAGGGCATCTTCCTCGATATCAAAGACCGAAAGTCCAAACATCGCCTGGTCTGACGCACTCTCATATAGCCCAGCGCAGTCAAGGAGCGTCGCCTGGATGTCCTCATGATAGATGGGTGCGTGGTTCAACACCAGTTCCTCCTTGTGCACCCCCTTCTCCTTCACCATAAAGATCGGTGTTGCCGCCTGCGCCATCGGTGTCCCCAGTCTCGGGAAATCAGAAGCGTTATGCTCCCCGTGATCCGCCGTAACAATGATGGTGGCGTCATCATACACCCCCAACTCCTGCATCTGACGAATATATTCCTTCACAATCTCAAACACATATTTGGTATCCGTCAACGCATCAATTGTCGAATGCGTTCCTTCCAGATGCTCCACGATAAAATAATGCTTTGGCGTGTCACTCACTGTAAGCCGCAGATGTTGCAGGTAGTCATCATTCTCATAATATGCCTTTTCCCGTATCTTTACAATTCCCGTAAACGTAAGATTTTTGCTGTCAATCAAGGGCTTTAAACCCATGGGCAGCGCCCGGTAGAGGGCCAGCGCAGACAGCCTGCCATACATCCTGTCCTTATCCACTGTCATACTTTGGAGTTCCTCCTCCTCATATTGCCCATAATTGTCAAATTTTCCCGCATATTTATCCACAATATTGCCATCCAGATTGAAACCATTGATAGTATAACCCGCCTCATGGAACCTCTCATAAAACAGATCAGCCCTCTCGCTGCTCCATGCCCGCTCATACCACTCCGCCCCCGGAAGCTCCACCGCAAACTCCATGCCGGTCAACATCTGCGTCATAGAAGTCGGTGTGGAATCAAACACACTGCAGGTGTTGAGATACACCGTAAAATCCTCCAATCCCTCAAAGGCCTCCGGCTCTGTCTCCAACAACCCTTTCACATAAGCATTATCCACCGAATCCATAACCAACAGAATCAGGTTGTCCTTCGCCGAGACCGTAAACTGCTCCTGAGGGGACATGTAATTTAGATTAAATCGATATATATCATCCGAGACGGTGAACAAAAGAATGCAAAGGGTCAAAAACTGAACGCCTCCCAACGCCGCAGGAATTCCCACGCGAAGCTTCTCCCACAACCGCATCCATCGTCGCATCAAGACGATGGGAACCGCCAGCAAAACCGCCCATATGATGTAACCTATGATAATATCCACGGTGTATCTGCTCCAGTCCGGACTGCCCCCGTCTATCAGCCCCAGCTTACCGTTTAAAAACATATACTGGATGTACATGGCGGTCACCAGTCCAAAGAGAACCGCGCCTGCCGCCTCAATGAATTTCTTCTTCATTGCGCTTATGAAAACCGCCACTGCCATGGAGCCGAAGACAGTGAGAAATATATTGCGAAAAATAAACATCTGGTAGGTAAACTCAAAATCCGATTTGTTCCCAAGAAAGCTTTCGCTGGGGAGATATACATAGAACATAAACGCCAAGACCAGCATGGGCAGATAGATCTTCTTAATATTCGCCCACATGTCCCGTGTGGTCAACCCCTCCTCCATACAGACGGTCAGCGTCGCAGCCGTCAAAGGCAGCAAAAGCACAGCAATCGTAAGTGTCTCCAACAAAAGCGGTACAAGCCCGCTCTCCGTCCCGGCCATTCCCTGCCTTGCCAGATATTGACTGATTCCAAACACTCCCATCGCCGCAAACATGACTGATGCCAGAACCGAGATCACTGTCAGATGTTCAAACATCTTATGAACCAGCTTCAAAATCCAATAGACCGCACTGATCCCCGCCCAGAGTGTCAACGCTCCCGATATCCCCCATATCTCCCTGTGAAAGAAAGCTATCCACAACAATAAAACCTCAAACAGGATATAAAATATCCAAAATCTTGGTGTGTTCCCCTCCTGCAGACGATTCTCCTGATCCCCCTTATCCATCTTGTCCATCCTGTCTATCTTTCCCCCATATTTTTATCCCTTGTAATCCGTCATCGGATAGATCCGCGTGCAGCGTCCTTCCCTCACCATCTGCTCCAATGTGCCGGTGTCCCCTGTGTAAGTATAGCTGTAGTAGGTATTGTATTTTGTCAAAATACCCGTTCTTCCCATGATTGTGACTCTGGGATAATTGGGATCCTCCCTCTTGTTATACCAGGTTCGCTCCCGCAGCATATCTTCCTTGATCTCAAAGACAGATCTGCCGAATAGCGCTTCATCCCGTTCTTTGTCATATAGTCCCGCACAGTCAAGCAATGTCGCCTGCATATCCTCATGATAAACGGGCGCATTCCTTAGAACCAATTCCTCGTTGTGTTTTCCCTTCTCCTTCACCATCAAGATCGGTGTCGAAGCCTTGGTCGGGTCATATACATTATGTTCTCCATGGTCGGAGGTCACAATGACGGCAGCGTCATCATACACCCCTAATTCCTTCAGTTGCCATATATATTCCTTCAGCATTTCCAACAAGAACCTGGTCTCTTCCAGAGTGTCCGGGCAAGGGTCATGGGTTCCCTGAAGATGCTCCACCACCAAATAATTCTGCTCCTTTTCGCCGGTGGCAAGCTGAAGATGCTCCATATACTCCCGGTTGTCATAGTAGGTTCGCTCCCGCCTAGTGACAATGCCCGCAAAATCCAGATTCGCACTGTCCACCAGCCGTTTCCAGCCCATGGGCAGCGCCCTGTACGCAATCAGGTCACTTAGCTTCTCATACATTCTTTCTTCATCCACCAGCAAACGCTCCGACTCCTCGTCGCCGGCGATCCGATAATTATCGAATTTCCCCTCATAATTCTCCACCGTGCTGGTCTCCAGATTGAATCCGTTGATCACATAGCCCGCCTCATGCCATCGTTCAAAGAATTCCACCGCCCGCTCACTGTTCCATGCCTGTTCATGCCACTCCTTTCCAGGAAGCTCCACGGCAAATTCCATGCCTGCCAGCATCTGTGCCACGGAGGTGGCTGTGGCGTCAAACACACTGCAGGTGTTCGTGTATATCACAAAATCCTCCAGTCCCTCAAACTCTTCCGGCTCTGTCTCTATCAGCTCCTTCAAATAAGCATTGTCCACCGCATCCCAGATCAACAGGATCACATTGTCCTTCGCCGACACTCTAAACTGCTCCTCAGGGGACATATAGCTGCCCTGTAACTTGACTCTAAAAATCTCCGCCGGCGCGGTGAACAGCAGACTGCAGAGCGTCACAAGCTGTATCCCCCCCAAAAAGGCAGGCCCCCAAAGTCTGATGCGTTCCCATATCTTCTTGCTTTTTCGCATGAAGATAATCGGTGCAATCAACAGCACACCCCAAATGAGATAGCCCGCCGCGATGTCCGCCTGATAATCACTCCACACCGGAGAGCTTCCATCCAGCAGGTTCAGCCTGGCGTTCAGGAACATATACTGAATATACACCGCGAGATTCAATCCAAACACCAGCGCCTCCGCCATCTCAAAAGACGGCCGGTTACAGATACTGATGCAGACCGCCGCCACAAGAAAGCATTCCGCCATGACGACCAGCTGATGTGGGATAAACATCTGATAACTAAACTCAAAATCGGAGTTATTGCCGATAAAGGTCTCACTGGGCAGATACACAAAACACATAAAACAAAAGGTCAGGGCAGGAATGCTGATTCGCCGAAACCTCTGCCACACATCTCCCACATAAGCTTTATCCTCCACACGGACATCGAATATCCGCACCACTGCAGGAAGAAGCGCCACGGCAAGAACAATCAGACACAGGACAAGCACCGGCAGGCTTACTTCCCCGTCCAGAACTCCCAGCCCCGACAGGAACTTATGTCCGCCCAACGTAAAAACACCGGCAATGACAATATCCAGCGGAATATGCAGCAGTCTTACCTCTCCCAATATTTTGTTGATCCAATGCCCTGTCAAATTCCTCTTCTCCATTTATATACCCCGCATATCCTTCATCCCTTGTTGTCCGTCATGGGATAGACCTGCGTATACTCTCCGTTCTCCACCATGTGGGTAAGCGTTTCCGTGTCACCAATATAAGTATATGCATAATAGACATTACAATCTGTCCAAAAACCGATATCCGTCCCCATGATGCGCACTTGCGGATAACGAATGTCATACTGTCTGTCATACCACGAACGCTCCCTCGGCACCCCCTCCTCTATCTCAAAAACCGGGCATCCGAACAAATCCCCGTCCCGCTCTTCGTCATAAAGCCCGGCACAGGCTAGAAGCGTCGCCTGAATATCTTCGTGGTAAATGGGGGCGCGATTATATACAAAGGAATCCCTGCTCTCCCCCTTTCGCTTCATCAGAAACACGGGAGTGCCCGCCACCTTGGAATCGTGATCGTTATGCTTGCCATGATCTGCTGTCACGATGATCGTGGCATCATCATACACCCCAAGCTCCTTCATCTGCCGGACATACTCCCGCAGCATGTCCAGCAAGTATTTGCTCTCTTTCAATTCTTCTCCCGCGCCCGCCGCATGAGTTCCCATCAGATGCTCCACAATCAGATAATTCTGATCTGTCCCGCTCACGGTAAGCTTTAGGTTGTTCATATAATCCTCATTGTCATAACAGGCAATATCCTGCTCCATAACAACATCATCAAAGTTCAGCTTCTCAATGTGCGTCCAGTGTTTCCAGCCCACAGGCAGGGCACGATATAAGGATAATCTGCAGAACTCGATGCACATGCTTCCCCTGTTTACATCATAATAGGAAAGGGCGTCCTGCTCACCACTTCTATAGTTATCAAACCATCCCTCATAATTTCTGGGAGTGTCGCTCGAAAGGCTGTACCCGTTGACACGGTAATTGGCTTCATGCAGCCTGGTGTAGAATCCTTTTGTCCGCTCACTGCCCCACGCCTGCCTGTACCACTCTTCCCCCGTCAGTTCCACCGCGAATCCCATACCTGTCAGCATCTGGGTAATAGATGTGGGTGTGGAGTCAAAGACGCTGCAAGTATCCGTGTATATCGTAAAGTCCTCCAAACCTGCCAAAGTCCCGGGTTCCGACGCCTGCAGCTCCTTGATATAAGAATTGTCCATCGCGTCAAGAATGAACATGACAATGTTGTCCTTCCCCGACACTACATATTGCTCCTCAGAAGACATATAGCAGGTCTCCATCTGATATGCCTTGTCCGGAGCCGTCCATAACAGGACAACCAAGGTCACAAGCTGTACTCCCCCAAGACAGACCGGAAGTAATATCCTGAGCCGCCTCCAGATCTGTTCCCTCCTCCAGGCCAGCAATGCCGAACCCGCCAGCAGGACTGCCCAGACCAGATATGACAGCAGGATATCCGCAGTATATTTACTCCAATCAATATGTTCCCCATCCAACAGCTTCAAATTCCGATTTAGAAACATGTATTGTATATATACCGCCGTATCCACTCCCACCATAAGCGTCCCCGCAACCCTCAACACCCGCTCCCGAAGCGCGCTTAGAAGCACTGTCGTCACCAGCATGGACACGATGGCCAAGAGCATCTGCCCCGGCAGCAGCATCTGATAGGTAAAATCAAAATCCCTGAGATTGCTGATAAAACTCTCACTGGGCAGATAGACAGCCAGCATAAAATAAAACAGCGCTACCGGAAGAAGGATTGTCTTGCAGTTGGTCCATAAGCCCTTGACTGTCAGCTTATCATCCAGACATTGACCGAACACAATCGACACCACCGGAAGCAAAACCACCGCCAGCGCCAACGCTCTGGGCATCAGCCGAAGCACTTTCTCCCCGATCTGCTCCATGCTGAGCCAGACCGGGAACTTCTCACCGCCTATGACAATAATCAACGCAATCACCAGTGAAGCCGCTATATGTACAATGGAAATGTGGAATCTTTTCATTTTTTCTATCCTTCCATGTCCTAATCCGTAAGCTCCAATACGAAGACCGGCGTGTAATGCGTATTGATTCCGAACAGGATATCATAGTCACAGCCTCCGTTCAGGCTTTTGATCAAATGCGTGCACGGTGAGTCCTCCTCCTGCGTCAAAACGGCCTCCTGCATCACATCAGCCGCCTCCGCGGCGGTTGTGGGTCCTTCCGCGCTTTCCGTCTCCGTCATTATATACTCCCCAAAAAGCCAGGCATAGATCTTCTCCATCTCCGCCGGCCGGAAGCTCAGGTTAAAGGGTGTTGCAAAGACATAATCAACATCCTCTCCCAAGGCGGCGATATTCTCCATCTGTTCCTCCAAGGACTCCGCCGATGTGCAGAACACATGCTCCGCCGTATAAATATAGGGCGCATAATAGGTCATCATCCAACGCTGTGAGTAATCAAAATCCGCCACCAGCACAACGTTCTTTCCCTCCACCATCGCAGGGACATCCTGATAATCTCCATAGTGCGGGTAGAGGAAATAGCAAGAACTCATCAAATGCACTCTCGCCAAAATCACGAGAATGATCGCCCCCAGCAACACCTGACTATATCGCTTTACATAGGGCGTCCGTTTCAACAGCCCGCCCGCCAATGTCACAATGGCCGCATCAAGCAGCGGAAAAGTCAAAAACACATATCGTATCACGGCCTCCTCCACAGCCGCCACATTGACCACCTTGCTGACCACCATATACATCCCAAGGGCGCTGAGCAGCACTGCTGCCGGCGTGTAATCCGCCTTCTTCAAAAAACCCAGAAGACTCTTTGGCCATTTCCTAACTGTGTCAACCACCTTTGGGAACCACGCCTCGTTGCGGCTCACAAAGGCCGCCAACCCCACAAGAACAAGCAATGCGGCAGCCACGATAGGCGCGACATTCCAGAATATGGTTCCGAAGATCGCCGTTTCATAACCCATATTGGCGGTGGACCAATAGTTCAACAGCATTCTGATCTGCGTAATATCTCTATAGTATTTTACCATATAATATCCCGGCTGGAAAACCTGACTCAACGCTGCCGGATATATCAGCAGGAAGACTCCCAACGCGGCAAGCAGACTCCCCCCATAGACAAACATCCTACGCAGCTCTTTATGCACCAGCATCAACAGGCACATGCAGGCTGTCAGGATTCCCACATAGGCGATGCCGAGATACTGCGTCATAAAAGCCAAAAAAGCAGTGATCACCGCCCCCGCCAGATAACGCTTGCCCTTCTCCTTCTCACGATAATACATGACTGCATAATAAGTGTATGCCACAGCCAACATTGTCACCATACCATATTGACGCAAAAACACAAACGTCGAAAGTGCGCCAATCCCACCTCCATAGAGAACACATGCCAATAAGGCGGTCACGGGAGAACCGGAAAGTCTTCGCGTCAGCAAATACAGGTAAATCTGTGTGCCGATCAAAAATATACAATTCAAGAAAAACGCATAGTTCCCGGAAAATTGATTCGGGAAAAGGGAACACACCGTATGTAATAGAATATAATACAGAGGCGGGTGGACATCCAATGTCTGATTATGCCATACGGAACCATAATCAAACCGCTCGTCCGGCTGCACCGTCAGGTAATCGTGAAACAATTCCCCGGACACCCATTCATTACAGTTTCGAAATAGACCCACTGTGATGTCCCAATAGCCTACCCCATCCGCCACATCCAGAAACGGTCCGTCAGTGCTGTTGGAAAGGCCGTAACTCCATATCTCGTCCATGTGAAACCCCTGCTTTTGACAGACAAAAACATAGGAGGTATACCCCAACTGCAAAAGCACCAGTATAAACAGCAATATCTCATATACGGAAATCGTTTTTTTCTCCATGTGATCAGATTCTCCCTTTTTCCAAATACTCCATAAACGCGTTCCTGTTCTCCAGCGCCGTGGTGGTGGGCCGCCCCAGATCTTCCCTGGCGCCAAGGGCACACTTCACCTCGATCAGACAAAGACCCTCTCTATTTCCCGCTCTCTCCAGCTCCATATCCAGATCCGCATAGTTATCGACACTGACCGCATACGGATAACCGCAGGCCTTCGCCACCCCCGCGATCTCCAAATCTCTCGCCACCGTGGGCATACCTCCCACTGTCTCATGCGCCCCGTTGTTGATCACCACATGGATCAGATTCGCAGGTTTCACGGAACCGATGACCGCCATAGCCCCCATGTGCATCAACACTGCGCCATCCCCGTCTATACACCAGATTTTCTTGTCCGGCCGGTGCAGTGCGATTCCCAGCGCGATGGAGGAGCTGTGTCCCATGGAGCCCACTGTCAGGAAATCATACTGATGTCCCTGTCCGTTTGCCTCCCGCACCTCAAACAATTCACGGCTCACCTTCCCCGTGGTGGATATCACAGGGGAATCCCCGCTGGTCTTTACAATATGGCGTACCACTTCCTCCCGCACCATGGCATGATCATTTTCATACCGGGCGCTCCCCTCATAGGTCAATGCCCCTTTGCGGATGACAAACGCCACATCCTTCCCCGCCGTAAGCAAACCTTCAAACTCCGCCTTCTTTGCCGCCAGCTCCTCAGGCGTTGTATCCTTGTTCACGATAAACGAGGCAATCCCCATATCTTCCAACAGTTTCACCGTGACTTCCCCCTGATAGATATGCTGGGGCTCGTCGTGGACTCCGGGCTCTCCCCGCCATCCGATCACGAACATCACCGGAATTGCATAAACTTTGTCATTTAACAGCGAAGCAGCAGGGTTAATGATATTCCCCTCTCCGCTGTTTTGCATATACACCACGGGCACCTTCCCCGTGGCAAGATAGTACCCTGCGGCAATGGCTGCACAGTTCCCCTCATTTGCCGCTATCATATGATGTTTGGGATCCGTCCCATAGACCTGCATCAGATAATCGCATAACGCCCGAAGCTGCGAGTCCGGCACACCTGTATAGAAATCTGCGTTCAATATCTTCACAAATTCTTTCGCCTTCAAATTTCCCATCCTCCCATCTGTCACAGTTCATCTATCAACGAGATGATCTCCTTAATCGGCATCAATCGCTCGTCCACCTCCAACGCCCTGTGGTAGCGCAGAATGTCCCTTGCGGTCTGCTCCATCGCGGGAAAGGCACTCCTGGTCAATTGGTTGGCATAGATTACAATATTGACTCCATGCTCCACCAGCTCCTCCTCGGTGACGGAGTTAAAGGAGGTGGGAACCACCACCAACGGCAGCCTCTTCTCCCGCTCTCTAAACCGGTCGCAGAATTCCAACACCTCGTCCGGACTTTTCTTCCGACTGTGGATCATAATCCCGTCAGCTCCCGCAGCTGCATAGGCATATGCCCTTTCCAGTGCGTCCTCCATCCCCTTCTCCAAGATCAGGCTCTCGATTCTGGCAATGATCATGAAATCATCCGTGAGCTGCACCTTTTTTCCAGCCCTGATCTTCTCGCAGAAATGCTCGATGGAATCCTGTGTCTGCTCCACATCGGTTCCAAACAGCGAATTTTTCTTCAGTCCGACTTTATCCTCTATGATGATGGCTGACACCCCCATCCGCTCGAGGGATCTTACCGTGTACACGAAATGTTCAATGAGACCTCCCGTGTCGCCGTCAAAAATAATGGGTTTTGTCGTCACCTCCATGACATCGTCCACCGTCCTGAACCTCGACGTCATATCCACCAGCTCAATATCCGGCTTCCCCTTTGCGGTGGAATCACAGAGAGAACTGATCCACATGGCATCAAACTGGTCAATCTCCCCCTCGTGCTCCACAACGGTTTTCTCGGCAATCAGTCCGGTCAGGCCGCTGTGAACCTCTATGGTCTTGACAATTGGCCGCAGAGCGATCAACTGCCCCAGACGCTTTCTCCGATACTCGGGCATGGCAACCTTCGCCTTCATCATGGCATCCACATGCTTGACATTTTCATTATAAGTATAGGGCACATCTATGATCTGTCCACCATATGCAGACACCAGCGCCTCCGCATTGCTTCGAATGACACGCATGGGGCCCCGCAGCCAGTTATCCCCGTGCATGATATAATCGGGATGCAGCGTCTTGACCACTTCATCATACATGATATCCTTCTGTATGATCACCTCGTCCACCCCTTCAACCCCGCGGATCATTTCCAACCGCTCTGCGGTGTTCAGGGTGGGGAACCTGTTAAAACGAATCATGGCATCATCCGCCAGCACACCCACCACAAGCCTGCCGTATTTATGCGCCTCTCTGATAATGTTCAAATGTCCTTCATGGATCACATCTGTTGTAAAACATGTATATACGGTTTTTACTTCCATAACTGCCCCCTCACCTGTTTTTCTCTATGATTTCTTTGATAATGTAATCTGCCGCATTCTCAATCTCGTCAAAGGGTACCTGCTTCATGAGCTTCACTCCAAATGCCGTCTGCACCTTGTCAAGCAGCTCGTCCGTGTAGGTCAGCACACCCGCTCTCACATCCTCAATGCCGTCGAGGTAGATAGACTCCCTGTTCTTTTTCCTCATCTCGTCCAGCGTAAAGTAATCCTCACAGATATATGCCTCCACCCGCTCTTTGCATCCGTCCACAATCACCGGATATCCGCCGATCTCACCGAATGCCCCAGGGCAATGGAGCTTCCGTCTCTCCTCGTCCCGCACCGCCGAAAGGACTGCCATGATAATCTCAAAATTGCTGGAAGCGTTCATCTGATTGCGCTTGGAGTCCACCGGCATTGGTATCCTGCATTTTGTAAAGATGTCACTTAGTTTTACCGCAAGCTTTTCCCCCTGATACCGGATATCAATCAACATATCCAACCCTTCCGTGTGCCCCTCCTTGCTGATGACCACATCATGGAAATGAGCCACCGCGAAGGTCACATCTATATTCCAATCATCTTTGATATGGCACTCCTGTGCCACCGCCATTTTAATCCTCGGAATCAGATGGTTTACATTCCCGCTCCCAAAATCCGGATAAGCCATCCCCGCTCCCTTCAGCCACGGGATGACTGCGTCCGAGTAGGAGGTATTGATGACCACCGCGTCCGAACCGGTCTTCTCATACGCCTCCATGATATTCTTGGTGTATTTGATCGCGAGGGGCGCCCAGATACCGTATGCCCGGATATTCTGCCAGGAGATACTGCCATATTTCAGCCCCGGGTACGCCCTGCTGCTATTGACGATAATATCCGGCCGGTATTCGTCAATGGCGCTTGCAATCCTGGAAATATCATTCAAATCCACATGATCACAGATAGAGATACGGCTCCGGTTCTGTCCTCTGATCATGGACGCTACCCTGACGATATTCACGTCCGACTGCAGCTTTTCTCCATTTCTTCCGACCACCCGAATCTCCATCCCGGGATCGCCCGCAGACATCAGATAGTCCAACAGATAACTCCCCACGCTTCCAAGACCGATGATCATGACGCGTGCATTCCTGCCCCGCAGTTCTTCCCGCATAATATCCAATTTCTCATTGATACGTTTCATCTTCTATCCTCTTCCTCGCCCATCGCTTCATTAAAATCCTGCCAGGTATTACAATTCACCCATTTTCTGAATCCCACCAGTTCCGCTTCCCCGCTTTCCATGCTTTGGAAATAAGCGTTGACAGGCACCAGATTCGTCCCCTGCAAATCCTTCTCGCTCATTCCGTCCAAAATGTCCCACAAGACATTCGGCCTCGCAAACTTCCACACCTGCCCCGAGTTAAACACCGCCTTGAAGGGCTCGTCGATCCGCAGGCTCCCGTGGGCCGTGTCATAAATATAATGGGTTTTGTCGTTCATATCCAAGTAAAATGCCACGGATTTGTCCGCATAAATCGGCTTTGTCGTGTAAGTCATCACGCTTTTGGTGGACATGCAGACCGCTTGAAAGCTCTCATCATCCACGAAAAGATCCCCCTCGGCAAAAATCAGCTCATCGCAGAGCCCGCCCTCCGCGTCCCGCTCCAACGCCCTGACTCCCGCCTGAAAACTGTAACCGGAGCCATAATCGGCAAAGTGTCTGTTTTCCACAAGCAGGAGCTTGTGCCGGATCTCAGCGAATTCCCGATTCACAAATTCCTCCAGCTCACGGAACTTGAAACCGCCCACAATGACGATTCTGTCAAAAAGTTCGTGTCTTGCCAGCATTCGATATAGCAAAGATTCCTGTACCGAGTGTTCGTGATAAATGCATTTCAGGCAGGAATATCCCACCGACTCACTGAACCGGCTGGACAATCCCGCCACCGTCAACAATAATACTTTCATTTTGTCCCATCCTCAATTATCATGTCAATCCCCTGACTCAATGACACTACAGGTTCCCAACTCGTCCTGCTGCGGATTTTGTCCGTGTTGAGCACTCGTCTTACCGGATCGTTCTCCCGATATCCCCGATAGACAATCTCCGGTTTCTCAATCCCAAGCTTTTCCGCGCACAGAGAAACCAAATCAATAATGGATATCTCCTCGTCCGTCGCCACGTTGTACACCGTACCGTCCAAAGCCTCAGGGGAATCAATCAGCGCAAGAACCGCCGCACAGCTGTCCTCATTGTGCAGGAAGGTTCTCTTGTTGACCTTGGAATTCTCAAGCAGCTCCACCCGCCCCCCGGCGCGCAGCGCATTCATGATGTGGGGAATGATATGCTTGGGGTACAGTTCATTCTTGCTGTAAACATTGGCAAAGCGAATGGAACAGCCCTTGATCTTCCCCTCCATAACGGCATCTCTCATGAAAAATTCTGTCAAAAGTTTCCCGGTGGCATAACTTGTCCTCTGGCTGTGTTCCGCGTCTGACATGGTGATATAATCGGACTCCTTCACGCCCTCCTCGCTCCAGGACTGCATCGAATAGACCTCCGAGGTAGAACAGTTGATATAGACATCTGCCCCCACCCTGACCGCCTGCTCCAACAGCTTCTTCATTCCCATGACATTAGTGTCGAAAGTACTGTTCACATGATAAAAATGTTCCGTGTGAACCACCGCTGCGCAGTTGACATAAACCACCCTGTCATAATCTTTTTTTCTGTTCAGAACCTCCTGTTCCAGCGCCGCCATCTGCATCTCATCGTTCAGATCCCACTCATGGAAAATAAAATGCGGATTGTCTATGATATCCTTTACCGTCTCCAAAGAAGAACAGAAGAAATTGTCAAATCCTATCACGGCATCCCCTTTGCCAACAAGCTTCCTGGAGAGTTCATTGCCCGTCATCCCCGTTGCCCCGCTGATCACATATAAACCACTCATATCCCTAATCCCAGCCTTTCTCTATAAAAATCATCCACCTGCCCATGGTAGGCGCTCTGCTCCAATTCTATATCATACGAAACCTTACACAGACAAGCCTCCTCCGTATCCGTGTCTAAAACTGCGTATTGCGCCATAGACTTTTGGTTGCGCGGCTGTCCCACAGAACCGGGGTTGATAAAAATGATCTTTTTCCGATTCCGCATCCGCGGATTGTCCGCCGGTAAATATTTCTCAAAAAAATGTGGCAGATGAGAATGCCCTGACAAAACAAGGTCATATTCCCCGTAATCTGTCGGGTCTGTCTCCGGCGATATGCTTTTCCAGTATGAATCCTCCAAGCTGCCATGCACCGCCAAATATCGCCTGCCCTCTATCTCGAACCGGCTTTTCTCCACCCCAAACATCTCCTGTCTCACATATTCCCAGGAATCCTCCGACAAGGCGCCCCGTGTAAATTCAGCGCTGACCCGCCCCCTGTCCGACGAGAATCTGTCATATTCCTCATTTACGATTGCCGCTTCATGATTCCCCCAAAGATTACACACCAGAGGGTAGGGAAGCTGCTTTATCATGGAAATGACCTCGTTTGAGTGCATCCCATAGTCAATCAAATCCCCCAAAAGGGCACAGGTGTCAATCTCCCAGCGGCTCGCCACATCCGCCAACACTGCCCGCAGCGCCTCCTGATTGCCATGAATATCCGCCATAATGAGTAGTTTCACTTTGTCCCTCCTATCCGGCATCCGGGCTTTCCTGCTGTCCGCCAAGGATACTGTGGTAAAACTCGTCAATCGTTTCCTCGTCAAGACGAATCGGATGATTCTTTAATCTCACCTGATTGACAGAGCTTCGCAGCACTGCAAAATCCCCCTCCTTGGCTTCCGGAACCGGAAGGGCCAATTCACTCAGCAAATCCTGATATGCCTCCACCGCCTCCTCCGGCCGCCCGCATCCCATCGCGTCCGCAATCTCAGCAAATATCCCCCGCAGATATTTCTCCCCCCTGGGGTCAACACATCTGTCAATATGCTTTAGCATAAAAGGCCACAGCTTCCACACGCATAAAGCTGCCGCGTGGCCATGGGCAATGCCGTACAGGCTGGTCAATTTGTAGCACATCGCATGTCCCGCCGTAGTCTGGGCTAGATTGATTGCCTTGCCTGCAAGGTGGGCTGCCCTCAGCATATTGGCATTCCCTGCCTCCTTATTGGCAAGGTAAGACCTCCAATGAGCCATAATCATCTGTATTGCCTGTCTGGAATACTCCCTGCTCTCCTCTGTGGAATTCACGGACCAAAAGGCTTCCACCGCGTGACACAGAGCGTCCAGCATGGTTGATTTTCTCTGATAATCCGGCAGTGTTTTCAGCGCGTCCACATCCATCAACACCACGGCAGGAATACAACTCTCGTCAGTTATGGACTGCTTCTCATCATTGTAATATATAACCGCATACCGGGTGGCCTCGCTCCCGGTCCCCGCCGTCGTGGGAACCACCAAAAGCTCCACATCATTGGGAACAGTCTTCTGTTTCAGGTAATTCTCTCCAGGATCCATATTGGAATAGAGCTTAATGCACTTAGCAACGTCTATCGCACTTCCGCCGCCCACCGCGATGATCATGTCACATTTCCTGTCACGAAAAAGCTCCACCCCCGCCGCCACTGATTCATACCGGGGATTGGGCTGAAAGTCATCAAACCTTACCAAATCTATCCCAAGCCGCTCCCCCAGCGAGTCAAAATACCCTGCAATCCGCAAATAATTCAAGGAAGCGTCACATACCAGCAGGCACCTTTTGACCTGTTTTCGCTTAAGATATTCGTCCAATTCTATATAATTGTCACCGGCTTCCAAGATCAACTGTTCCCCCATGCCCGCCTCTACTCCTAATTTTGTTCTGTCTGCTCAACACATGTGGCCATCCGCTTTTCCAGCTTCTCGTACAGCTCGCTTTTGGAATACGAATACTCCACCAACCGCCCTCCGTAGGACGCCAGCACGGACATCACCTCGTCTCGAACCGGCTTCTGCAGCCCCGTTTGCCAGTCGTCCCCGTGAACCACATAATCCGGACGGTATTTCTCCAAATTCTCCCGATAGCTCAAAGTGCTCTGCTCCACCACCTTATGCACTCCCACGATATTCTCAAACAAAAGTCTTCTCTCTGAGCAGGGCAGCAGCAAAGGACGCTTATAGCCCGCCACCGCGTCATCCGATAGGACGCCGACCACCACTTTGCCCAAATGTCTGGCTTTCCTGATAATCTCTATATGGCCGCCATGCACCATGTCCGTGGCAAAACACATATATACTGTGCGGTTCTCCACCTCATTCAAATGTGCCGAGACCACCGCCAGGTCTTCAGGCGTGTCAATCTCACCACACAGGGCGTTCCTGACATCCAGCGGCATAATGACGCATCTGCCAGACACCTCGTTAAACGCATTCTCCGCATAGCACTTTTGATTGCCTGAGCTGCAGAAATCCACAATCCGATCCAACCACACGCTCCAATCATCTCGTTTCAACAGATACAAGGGCTGCGCCGCCATGGCATCATTGAAAAATTCAATGCCGACCTTGACAATGCGTCCGTCCCGTATCACCGCCTTAAAATCCTTCTCGGGCAAAGGCAATGTCGAACTGACCGCCATACAGCTCGTCTCGCTCGCCACCAAGGCCTCCAACACGCTATACTCAAACACAAGGTCACCGTGCATCAGGAGGATGTCATCATCCAAATACTCCCTGGCGCAATAGATGGAATAGATATAATTCGTCTCCCTGTACAGAGGGTTTTTGACATAAGTGATATGAATGGGCAGCTCCAGGCTCCTGCAATAGTTGGTCAAAACATTGTCAAATAATCCTGTTGTCATCACCACCTCGGTAATCCCTATGTCCGCCAGCATTTTGAGCTGTCTGCCAAGAATAGTCTCCGTGCCGGAAATCTCTGTCATGCATTTGGGATGTTCCGAAGTCAGGACTCCCATGCGTGTGCCTGTACCAGAATTTAATATCAGCGCTTTCATTGCTATCGTCTCCCTTTCCTAGTGCCATGTACCCCAGCGTACATGACTCTAAAACTCGTAATAGGACACCGGAGCATGGGGCTCCCGCTCCTCCTCGGGCGGCAGTTCCATATAATTGCCATAGATATACTTCAATATACGGTCGTAATCCCTGGTGCCGCGGAATGTCTGCCCCTCGAATTCATAATCAGTCAGATCCGTGAACCAATTCTTCTCCATACCAAAAAGAGTTCTCAGGGAATTCTTGGTGTATAATTTCCCAATCGAAGGAAAAAGCAGTATGCGTACCCTGTTCGGCGAGGTATTCTGGCTTTTCCGTTCCATTTTCTTGGTTCGGTCATAGACAAAATCCTTGGGAATATGAGACAACAATTTATAAAACCCGCGCCTGATGGCATTTGTGTCACTGACCCTGCCCACCTCAGACCATAGAATCTTTCTTAAGCAAAAGCAGTAAAAATCCTGTAATATCTGCCCTGGCAGCGACAGGGGAATATCATCCATCGGGAAGATATCGATAAATACACCCGTCTTTGTCTTCAAATGCTCTTGCCCCGCCCGCACAAAGGTTGTCCCCGTCCTGCGAAGCTTCCCATAACCCCATCTGTACTCAGGATCCGTGTCGTGATCCTGAAAAAAACAGATATCCGGATCTAACTGATCCGCCACTTTCTTAAACTTCTCATAGTCCTCCCGAAGCATGGCGATATCCGCGTCATCATCCCAGGGAATATACCCCTTATGCCGCACGGCACCAAGCAGGGTTCCACAGAAAATAGAATAATTAATGTGGTTCGCCCGACAGACCCTGTCCAGCTCTGATACCATTCCCAATTGCAATAATTGCATTCTCCGAAACTCTTCCAGGGTCAAATTCTTCACTTCCGCCATGTTTGCTCCTATCCGTGTGCAGACAACGCGCACCTTCTCTTTGGTCTGTAGCATGAATCACTACATATATCTCATGTAGTCCTCCTTGTTGTCCTCCACCCGCTTCACAGCATCCAAAATATACTTGGCACCTATTTCACCGGTATCTCCGATATGGAAAAGCTCCGCCTCCCGCACGGTCTTGATCCTGTCCTCATAGGCATGACGGGCGTCAAGCAGCTCCTCTATCACCTCGTTCACATGCGACAGTTCCCCCACATCGATGGATTTGCCCACTGTATTCCTGATGGCAATGTCAAAGGGCTCAACATCTACTTTCTTCCATTCAGGATTCATCACCTTCATGGGGGTGTTGATGGATAATGTGGGTTTCAAGGTTGCAAAGGAATACTCAAAACCGATACTTGACCAATCCGTAATCACCAGATCGGCCTTATACACCGTATCCGTGGACGAGAAATCCTTCTGGAAAGTCACGTTCTCATACTTGCTATACATCTCCTCCAAGGCCAGAATCCTGTCCATGGCATACCTTAAATACTGGGGATGAGGACGCACGATGATGCGGTAATCCGTCTTCACCAGCTCGTCCAACAGTTCCTCGATACAAATATCCAGTATGTTATCCTCCTGCCATGAGGGCGCTACCAGAATCATCCTGGTCTCTGAAACAGTCTTTGGCATGTTGTTATAGTCCCTGATCATATTATCCAACAGCCCCGACCCCCAATGGACGATGGTTTTAGGTTTCGCACCATACAGTTGCTCAATTGCCCGAACCTCCTTTTCCGCCCTTGGTCCCGGGGAAAAGTAGGTGTCAAAGTAATTGACCGCTCCCGTTCTCAGGGTCAGATTGGAGCTGTTAATGCTGTGGGGAACATAGATGTACTCGATGTCCTTCCTCACCAGGGAGCGTTTGATATGATATTTCTCCAAATCCGGAGTCGTCATCACCACCACATTGGCATCCATTTTCATCATAAAAGAAATAATGCGCTTATCCCCGATATAGTATACCCGGAAGCGTTCGCCGGCAAGTTCAAAGACCTTATCTTGTGGGTCGTTGGTGATATAGTCAATGGTCAAATCGGAATGTTCCATGATGTATTCGATAATATTCTGATAATATTTATAAAAGCCGTTTTTTTCTGAATAGAAAACTAACTGCTTGTTGCGCAGCCGATAAAAGGTCTTGTAATCCTGCCGCTCTCTCCCGCGGTAAGGATCCCTGGCAAACCAGTTCTTCCGCTCCTTCGGTCTTCGGGCAGCCGCCTTGCTCAGTGCTGTCCTGCTGCTCTCCAACAATTCATAGTCAATAAATTTGTGCGGGTTGATGATAAAATTCAGGAACACGAGCTGTAGAATTGCAAACACATTTCCCGCCATCCAATATAAGCCTACCCCCGCCGGCACAAAGAATCCCAGATACAAAGACAAACCGACAGACAAGAGCATAGTGGAAATCTTATTAAACTTCCCCTGTTCCGACTGCAGGACATTGATCCTGTTTTGCACCACGCACAAAAGCCACGCACAAAACGCGGCCAACAATGGGACAAGCAGCAATCTCCCGCCTGTCTGGGATGGTATCTCCGCCAGATTAATCCCGAGAAACCCCATATCAAATCCCTGAATCGAGACAACCGCCTCTGCTCCCAAAAGGGAAGACAATTCTTCTATATACTCGCCCTTTCCTATGGCGTCCGCCAGAAGGATTTGGATGGAGCTCACCTCGGTGCTGATTCCCGAAAGAGAAGAAAACCGATCCACCACTTCTGTCAGGTTTTGCGCAGGCAGCCTCAAGATATGCTGCAGCGGATTATAAATTACGTTGATGACACCCATCAGCAGTACAATCTGAATGAATAGCGGAATCAGCCCCAACATTGGGTGATAATTGTATTGCTGATACAGTTTTAACTGTTCTTCACTGATCGCATCCTGGTCACCAAAATGGTTCGCCTTGACCAGATTCAAATGGGGCTGTATCTTCACCATTTTAATAGAATTCAGATGCACCAGAATGGAAATGGGCAATAAAATGATTTTGGTCAGGAAAGTAAAGAAAATGATGGCAACGCCATAATTAGGAATCAAACCATAACAGAAGGCCATCACATATCCCAAAATACTTCCCAAAAAATTGACTATGGTATCCATATGTCCACCTATTCACTTTTGCGGTCTGCCTGCGCAAGCTTTTCCGCTTTTTTCTGAGTCCGCTTCGCTACCTGCCCGTAATACCATTTGCTCCACGCGGCCTTAATCTTGTGCCTGAATATCGTCAGCGCGGCACCGACAGCGATGAACACACCCGCAATCCCCTGAATAACATAGGTGACGGTTGACGGGTCAATATACGCATGTGCATGTATTGTAAACACCACAAAAAAACAACCGGAAAAATACAAAAATCGCAATATCTGAAACACCTTTACTTTCATACCATACCTCTCCTTTTTCAAAACCTGCCCTCTAAAATAAACATATATAACAGTCCGCATGTTACTTATTATAGCATGACTCTATCTGTATTTCTACATTTTTTTGAAATCACAAAAAAAGCATTGAAAACCTTAAATTTCCAATACTTTCTCAGGGTTGGGCTATTCTATTGAATAGAGCAGCTGATAGGGGAATCGAACCCCTGTTTCCGCCGTGAGAGGGCGGCGTCTTAACCGCTTGACCAATCAGCCATTCGCAGCTTGCTTCAACTGCGGTACTTGCTTAATATACTACAGATAATCATAAATTGCAAGCATTTTTTTAATGTTAATCTTTTTTGTCGCAAACTTTAAATTGTCAGAATTTTCTCATAATTTATTTGGATGCCCTATTTAAAAAATTCATGCCCTCCATACTCAAACAGATAGGTCAAATTGCTGTCAAACCAATTGACCTTTCCGTCGTCCGCATACTTGCGCGCCACAAAGTAAAGCGCTCCGTCAGAGATATCCTCCCCCTCCAGGGCGCGCTCTACCGCCTCGTCGGTCTCCTCGCTGACCTGCACCTCCCAGATGCGCCCGTTTGACACCGGCGAGAATTGGCATACCCCCTTCTCCTCCTGAAACACTACATCCTTCACACTGTTCGGAAATTTCTCGCTATCCACCCGGTTTAATACCACGTTCGCCACAAGCAGTCTCCCCTCCACGTCCTGATTGCCGGCCTCCGCCTCCACGATGCGGGACAGGATGTCCAGATCCTCACTCCCCAGGTGATAACCATCACCGTGATAACTATCACTCCGTTCCAACAACCGCACGTCCACCACCCGCTGGCCGGAGACCGCCGTATCCATGATGCCCATGCATTTGTCACCGCGGTCCGACAACAGGCGCTCGTCCAACTGAATCTCCCTGAGCGGTGCGGCAGCCTGTCTGTTTTGTACAATGCCTTTCACACAGATTGTCCCGAAAAAGAATATCAAGTTTAACATGAGAAGCATACCCAAGGCTTTTTTATACATAAATTTTTCCTCCGATAAACATGTGTATGCAGCTTGTCAGCTTTTTATGATTCATGTTATACTCTTTTTATGAAAAAATATTCATCCGACGACAATACACGACAAAATATCCATTTAGAGGGCGTCTATCCCGCATATAAAAAGGACGGAAGTCCTTATTTTCGTGCGTCCCTGACCTACAAACGCAAACACATCAGCCTAGGGAGCTTTTCCACCCCGCAGTCCGCCCATCAGGCGTATCTGGAGGGAATGCGGCTTCTGAGAGAACCCGGGCTTGGGCTGCTTCATTATCACGAGAACTCCCCCCTTCCCTTTGAAAAGTGGGTCTGTCTGCTCAATTTCCGGGATAACGGCATCTACTTTGGCACGCCGATCTACATAGGACAGAAGCTTTTCTATTATCATTTAAGCCCTGTAAAAAGTCTGAAATTCGATATGGATGACTTATTCTACTTTTCCTCCCGCAAAATCATGTGCCGGGGCAATCACTATTTCGTGGCCGACTATGGCATGCAGGTAAACCTTGCCTCCCGCTATGGCATCAAAAATTACGCGGTGGAGGGCAGGGATTTTCGCTTTATCAACGGGGATTCCACGGATTTTCGCAGAGAGAATCTGGAGATTTGGAATACATATCACGGTGTCCGCCGCACGCAAAAAAACGGACAGTACCTATATACTGTCCGCATTCATATCCGAAGTAGTCTGTTAGTGGGGCGCTACAGCTCCGAGGAGGAGGCTGCGATCGCGTATAACAAGGCGATTGATATCCTGCACCAAAACGGTATCAGCAAGAATTATGTCCCAAACTATATCGAGGGAATGTCCCCCAGCCGCTATGCCGATATCTACACCAATGTCCGGATTTCACCCGGAATCCTTAATTTTCATCCCAACAGTTAAGCCACAGGCCAAACCGCTATTTCTCCGCATAGTCGATAAAACTCACATTCAGGTTGGTGTATCCTACGATACCGTCCACCGAGGCAGTCTGCGTATACTGCCACATGGTAAACCGGTAGGGGTAATCCGGCACATCCTGAAGCTGTGAGAGCCACACGTCATAGGCTGTCAGCTTGGACATGTCAATCTCCTTGACCAGCCATTCCTTATTCCCGTAGATCATCGCCTTAAATCCCTGCGCCGCCACCGTGTCCAGGAAGGTCTTGGCAATCTCTGTCTTCTCCGCTTTGCTCAAAACCTCGATACGGGCGGTGTCATTCTCCACAAACCCCATATCAAAGGCAATCGGGTAACTGAGCTGATACTCGCCCACGGCCTCCAACACCGCCGCGGCCTCCTCCTCAGCCTCCTCCACGGTGACTGCCTGGGACGAGAAGTAAACACCCACCTGTAATCCGGCGTCCGTAGCACGCTTAAGATTGTCCGAGAAATTGCTGTCCTCCACCAACTGCCCGCTCCCATAACCTCTGGCGCCGGCGCGAATCATGACAAAGTCTATTCCTGCCTTTTTTAATTTTAAGAAATCCACATAATCCTGATATTTGGAAATATCGGCCCCCACATAGGAAACCTGCCGCCCTTCCACATAATATTTCATCAGATTGGACTGGCACACAAGCTTGGTAAAATCATATTCATGCTTTGGAAGATAAGGGCTGATCAATACCCACTCCTCCTTGCCCTCACGATTCACCACCATGGTGTGCTTGCCGTCCGTGGACGGGTCATTCTCCGGCTCTGTCGCGCCTTGCCCGGCGCCGCTCTCCTTCTCACCGGAAGCGCTCTCTGTCTCCTCAGGAACACTCTCCGTTTTGGGTGGATACTTATCCCAGAAGTCAAAATCCTCCGGCGAACGGGTACTTCCCGAAACCAGTTTGTCCGTATCCGGGTATGTACTACCCTGGCTCTGCTCCACGGAAGCCTCCATGGTGGCGTTGGCGCTTGAGTTGGCGTCGGCATGGGAACGCCTCCCCTGATTATTCATCATAAGCACCACCACCAGAATCGCTCCCACAAAAAGGGTGACTGCTATGATGGCAGACAACACCGTGGGGGTCATACCACTGTTATTCTCTTCAAATTCATCCGGCAAACGCATCTGCCGCCCTCCTTTTTGCATAAAATCACATCTGATATTATATCATGGTTTCCATTAAATCACGTATGCTATTTTTTGTCAGAAAACCTTGCAGTTCAAGCTTACAACTGTACAATCGCCTTCTTAGGACACTTCTCCACACAGGTTCCGCACCCCGTACACTTCTCTTGGTCAATCTCCGCGTGGAACTCTGTCACTGTCACCGCTTGGGCAGGACAATTCTTTACACAGATGCCACATCCGATACATCCCACCTGACACGCCTTCATAGTCACGGGGCCCTTGTCCGTAGAACGGCAGGAAACCTCTGTCCTGGCGTCATAAGGAATCAGAGTGATCAAATGCTTGGGGCAGACTTCCACACATTTTCCGCACGCCTTACACTTCTCCTTATCCACCACAGCCACACCATTCACAATATGAATCGCATCAAAGGGACATGCCTTCACGCAGCTTCCATATCCCATGCACCCGCTGTTGCAAGACTTGGGGCCTCCCGCCGGCACAAATGCCATCATGCGGCAATCCTCCACGCCGGTATACTCGTAATCCGTACCCGCCTTCTCACAATCCCCCTGACAGTGCACAAAAGCCACCTGCCTCTTACTGCTTGCAGCCTCCACGCCCATGATAGACGCAATCCGATTGCCCACTGGCTCTCCGCCCACCGGACAGGCGTTTACTGCTGCCTCACCCTTGGCAATGGCAGCGGCCAGACCGGAACATCCCGCAAAACCGCATCCTCCGCAATTGTTGCCGGGAAGCGCCGCCAGCACGGCCTCCTCCCGCTCATCCACTTCCACCTTGAATTTCAGACCAGCAACCCCAAGAAAAAGTCCTACAAAGATTCCCACCAAACCGACCACCGCAGCTGCGGCAATGATTCCCGTTACACTCATTGTCATCACACTCCCAACTATAAAAGACCTGAAAATCCACAGAAAGCAATCGCCATCAACCCTGCCGTCAGCAGAACCGTGGGCATCCCGCGAAAGGGTTCCGGTATGTCATTATATTCCAGCTTCTCCCGCAGCCCCGCCAATATCACAATGGCAATGGTGAAACCCGCCGCCGTGGCAAATCCGTTTACAATACCCGCGAGAATTCCATACTCCTTCTGCACATTGGTAAGCGCCACTCCCAGTACCGCGCAGTTGGTGGTGATCAAAGGCAGATAGACCCCCAGCGCCTCATAGAGCGAATGCATACATTTGCGCAGAAACATCTCCACAAATTGAACCAATGCCGCAATCACCAGAATAAACACGATCGTCTGCAGATACTCCAACCCAAACTTTTGCAGCACAAATTTATAAATAACACCCGCTACGGCACTGGCAAACGTGATAACAAAAATAACAGCTGTTCCCATTCCTGCCGCCGTCTTAAGCTTCTTGGACACGCCCAGAAACGGGCAAAGACCCAGGAACTGACTCAGCACCACGTTACTCACCAGAGAGGAACCTATCAAAATGACCAATAAATCTTTTACACTGTCCATTTATTTATCCTCCGCATCCAATTCAATCACCGTGTCATCATAAAACTTTCCGTGGCTGGAACATCCGCTCACGCCACAAGCGGTACAGTCCTGCTTACACCCCGCAGGCAGTTCTCCGTGGTCGGGAGTTCCATCCGCACTGTGCTTACCCCCTGACTTTTTCGACTTACGGTTTCGCAGCGCGTTTTGTGCAGCTGTAAGCCCTGCCAGCACAAAGAACGCCCCTGGCGCCAGCCCAAAGATGCTGATGGGGGTAAAACTCTCTGGCATGAGTTCAAACCCGAACAGGCTGCCTGCCCCCAGAAGCTCTCTCACTGCGCCGATACAGGTCAACGCAAAGGAAAATCCAAGCCCCATGCCCATACCGTCAAAAAATGCCGGAATCGCGGAATGGGAATAAGCGTAGCTCTCCGCCCGCCCCAGTATAATACAATTCACCACAATCAGAGGGATATACACACCCAAAGCCTTGTTCAGCGAGGGGATATACGCCTCCAGAAGAAGCTCCGCCATAGTCACAAAGGATGCTATGATCACAATAAACGCCGGAATACGCACTCTGGACGGAATCACCTTTCTGAGCAGGGAAATAATCAGATTGCTCAAAATCAACACCGCCGTGGTGGTCAACCCCATCCCCAATCCATTGATGGCGGAGGTCGTCACTGCCAAGGTGGGACACATCCCCAACGCCAGCACAAACGTGGGATTCTCCTTGATCAGCCCGTTATATAATCTCTCTGCCGGACGATCCGCGCGTGACTGTCTCTCACTCATTTGCTCCACCTCCCGACAACAGATTTTGTGTAACCCGCAGGGCTCCGTTGACCGCGTTTACCACGGCTTTGGTAGTGATGGTGGCACCGCTGATGGCATCCACCTCGGACTCCGCCCTGCTGCCGGTCTTGGTATAGGTAAAACTCTCCACGTTCTTCCCCGCAAACTGAGGTGTCAACACCTTGGGTGCCTCCATGCCAAGTCCGGGGGTCTCCGAGATATCCAGAATAGATACCCCGCCTACGCTTCCATCCACCGCAACCCCTACATAAAGTACGATTTCTCCGCCATACCCTTCCGAGGTTACGGACTCCACCACATAGCCCATCAGCGTGTTGTCCGCCTCGCCCTGCATTCTCGCACTGTAGACACTGCCGATCGTAACGCCCTGTGCCGCCAATTCCTCCATGGTCTCAGACTCTGGTACATATTGTATCTGTTCAAACACACAATTCTCGCCGGAATCAGGAAATACCGCCATACAAGCCTCTTGGATGGCCTTCTCCTGCTGGATGCGGATCGGCTCCTTGGTCAGTTCGTAGACAAATCCAAGCATCACTCCCGCAATCAATGTAATCGCAAACAAAATACCGGCTTCTCTCAACATTACAGCTACATCCGACTTATTTTTCATGGGATTTTCCTCCCCTCTTATAACCGAACGCTGTGGGCTTGGTCACCTTATCGATCAACGGCACCAAGAGGTTGCCCAAGATGATCGCATAGGAGACACCCTCCGCCCCAGGGCCAAAAAAACGAAAGATCCCGGTCATTAACCCTAAAAAAATTCCGTACAGATATTGCCCCTTCGCGGTGATAGGACGAGTCACATAATCCGTGGCCATGAAAAACGCCCCCAACATCAGACCGCCCCCCGCAAGCTGAGCGGACAGATAAGCCGGATCAAATCCCCTGCCCCCAAAAAGCCCCGCAAAAATAACAAAGGACACAATATAGCTCCCCGGAATCCGAAGATCGATAATCCCCAGCAACAGCAAGATACAGGCTCCGAGCACGATGGCAATCATGGAAGTCTCACCGATACAACCTCCTGTACGCCCCACGATCATATCCATCACGTTCACGCTCTCCCCCGCCTTCAAGGCCGCCAATGGAGTCGCCCCCGTGTACGCATCCCAGGTAAAAGCCCCGTTTGTGCCAAAGGACGCCCCTCTCGTGGTAAAATCAGCCATTTGCTTGGGAAAGGAAATCAGCAGAAAGCATCTGCCCGCCAGAGCAGGATTCATAAAATTCTGCCCCAGCCCGCCGAACAAAAGTTTTGCCACAAGAATCGCAAACACCCCGCCCAGAGCCGCCATCCACAAGGGAAGCTCCACAGGCAGGTTTAATGCCAACAAAAGCCCTGTCACCACGGCGGACAAATCCGTGATCGTGGTTTTCTTACGGCACAAACCAAACAAAAATTCCGTGAGCACGGTGCTGGCAATCGTCACCAGAATCACCGCTATGGCTCTCGGCCCAAAATTATATATTCCATATCCCGCCGCAGGAAGCAGCGCCACAATCACTGCAAAAAATATACCGGAGGTAGTCACATGTGAGCGGATATGGGGATTGGATGAGACCCTTAGTCTTCTCTTATCTTCACTCATTTCGCTCCCTCCTACTTCTTTTTCTTCTTGGCAAGCAAAATCTTGCGCATAGACTTAATCTCCTGGGTGAGCGGCCGTTTTGCCGGACAAATAAAACTACAGCACCCGCACTCACAGCACTCCATCCCATCATTTTCCAGGAACTTCTCCTCGTCGAAATGCTCCGCGTAATCCGCCAACCTGCTTGGAATCACCCGACCCGGGCACACCTCCACACATCTGCCACAATTGATGCATGGTCCCGGCTCCATGGCAGACACCTCGTCCTTCGACAGAGCAAGCAATGCGGTGGACGTCTTTGTGGTGGGAACCTTCAGGTCAAACAATGCCATCCCCATCATGGGGCCTCCGCAGATCACCTTCTCCGGCTGCACCCGATAACCTCCCGCCGCCTCCAAAAGCTCCTCATAACTCATACCAATCCGTATCCGATAATTACAAGGATCCTTCATGGCATCCCCTGTCAGCGTCACAATGCGCTCCGTCAGTGGCTTTCCCTCCACGACGGCGCGATACACCGCCACCATGGTATCCACATTGTTCACCACACAGCCCACGTCCGCCGGGAGCATGGTGGAATTAATCTTCCGCCCGGTGGTTGCGTATATCAAGGTGCGCTCGCCGCCCTGGGGATATTTCGTCTGCAATTCCTTGACGCTGATGCGCTTCTCGTCCTTGGTAAGCTGTCGCAGCAAGGCGATGCAGTCTGGCTTGTTGTCCTCCACCGCCAGAATCCCCCGCGCGTTGTCAAAAAGCCGCAAAATCACCTTCATCCCGCCGATCAGCTTCTCCGGCTCCTCCAGCATTCTTCGATAATCACTGGTCAAATACGGTTCACACTCCGCACAATTGGCAATCACGTACTCGATTTTATCCGGTTCCTTGGGAGACAGCTTGACATGGGTGGGAAATCCCGCACCTCCCATACCCACGATTCCCGCCTCTTTGATGGCAGTTAGAATCTCCTCCCTCGTCATCTCCTCCAAGGGCTTCAACTCTCCCATCTGCGTCTCCTCATAGAGCCCGTCGTTGTCAAGAACAATGCTCATCACCATGTCCCCGGAAACCACTCTCCTGGGTTCAATCGCCTTGACCGTCCCCGACACGGACGCGTATACCGCCGCTGACACAAAGCCACCGCTCTCCGCAATCTTCTGTCCTGCCAACACTCTGTCTCCTTTTGACACAACCGCCTGTGCCGGCGCACCGATATGCTGGGACAGCGGATACACCATTTCCCCTTTAGGAAGCACCTCACGAATCGGTTTGTCCTTGGACAAATCCTTCCCGTCATAAGGGTGAATGCCTCCCACAAACGTCAACTTCGCCATAATTTCTTCCTTTCATGACAAAACACATCAATAACTATTTTAATTTTACTATCTTTTCACAAAAATAGCTACAACAAATTTTGGATTCATGGTATAATATCCGCAAAGGGCAAAATCAAGTGTCCGAATAAGCAAATGCCGAGCTTGCTCAGGCAGATGTTTATTCGGATATTTGACGAGCGAACCGACCCTGGAAAACCGAAGGTTTTTCAGGGCTCTGCCCGAGACCTGCAGTAATATGGTATAAAGTATGAGGAAAGATTGAAAATGAGAATCAGCGAAGAGATTTTAGAGAATTTTAATATTGAATATCCGTTGGACCGGCTGGCGCCGCTGAACAGCATTCTCTTTTTGGATATCGAGACCACAGGCTTTACCGCCAAATCATCTTATCTGTATATGATTGGCTGTGCCTATTTTCAGGATAACCAATGGAAAACGATTCAGTGGATGGCTGAAAATTACGAGCAGGAGGCAGATTTATTGCGGGCATTCTTCGAGTTTGCCGCCATGTACCGCTACCTGGTACATTTTAACGGCAATAACTTCGATCTGCCTTTTCTCATCCAGAAATGCGAACAGCTTGGGCTGCCCCACTGCTTTGACGCTTTCGAAGGCATTGATCTTTATCGGCGCATTTCCCCCTATAAAGGTTTTCTAAGACTGCCCAACTGCAAGCAAAAGACACTGGAGCAATTCTTGGGCGTTGACAGGGAAGACGTGTTCTCCGGTGGGGAATTGATTGGGATTTATCACGATTATCTGCAAAATCCCAGCGAATTTGCGGAGAAATCCCTGTTTCTTCACAATGCAGACGACATCAAAGGAATGTTAGAGATTCTTCCTATGCTTGCTTACAGCGATATCCTGGGCAATTTGGAGGCTGTCCGCGCAAAAAAAGTACAGGCAAACTCCTACCGGGATCTGCAGGGCAACAGCCGCAGAGAGCTTTTGATCACAATCTCCCTGCCCATGCCGCTTCCCAAGGTAGTCACCGCCACAGCAGGAGGCTGCTATTTCAGAGGCGAGCATGGCGAGGCTACTTTGAGGGTTCCCGTTTATGATGGAGAGCTGAAATACTTTTATGCTAATTACAAGGACTACTATTATCTTCCCATGGAGGACATTGCCCTGCATAAATCCGTTGCGGGCTTTGTGGATCCGAAACACCGGGTTCAGGCGTCAGCAGCGAACTGCTATACACGCAAGGAATCCAGCTATCTCCCCCAGTGGAACGGCAGCTTTGAGCCCTACTTTAAGCCTGACTACAAGAGCAAAGAGCTTTTCTTTGAACTGACGGATGAAATGAAGCGCGACCGCGCGGCATTCACTGAATATGCGAGACAAATACTGCAGATGATCATTACCACCTGCTGACAACTTTGCAGCATGCGGCTCTGCGCATACACATGAATGCGCATAAAAAACACGCCTGGATTCCCACATGGGAAAGGGCGTGTTTTCTTTGATTTCAAAATCTTCGGTTCAACAATGTCAAACCTTCGTTTTAACAATGTCAAACCTTCGGTTTGACATAAAAGAACGAGTTCTTTCTCTCAAAGCCTATCTCTCTGTAGTTAATAATCTGCTCCGTGCTGCCGATAAAAAGCACTCCACCTTTTGCAAGGGATTTATAAAACTTGCGGAACACTTCATCCTTGGCTTCCTCGGTAAAATAAATCAGCACATTGCGGCATACAATCAAATTATAATCTGTAGGATATGTATCTTTTAACAGATTGTGCTCCTTAAACTCCACCCGTGACTTGATCTCGTCGGAGATCTTGTAGGAAGGCCCCACTTGGGTGAAGTATTTCTTCTTAAGGTCACTCGGCACCGCGGCAACACTCTTCTCCGTGTACAAACCCACTTTCGCCTTCGCTATCACCTGTTTATCCAAATCCGTAGCATAAATCTTAATCTGATCCAACGGGATATGCCTGGACAAAGCCATCACCAGAGAATAGGGTTCATCACCCGTGGAACAGGCCGCACTCCATATTTTCAGGTTCTTGCCAAACTTCCCGATCAACTCAGGTATCACGTCCTTGTCCAAAATCTGCCATTGATCCGGATTCCGATAAAACTCTGACACGTTGATCGTGATATAATTGATGAACTCCTCAAAATATTCCTTATTGGTCTTGAGTGCCTTCATATACTCGTCATACCCTTGAATCGAGTGCTTCGAGATTAACGTGTCAATGCGGCGCTTCATCTGCTTCTCTTTATAACTGTTTAAATCAATTTCTGTCAGCGCCTTAATTTCCCGCTTGAAATACTCATAGTCATATGATGCCATATTGCCCCACCATCCTGAAATAGATTATTCTTCTTCCTCAGACTCCGCTGCGATCACAGCGTCAATATCCACAGACACCACATCCGCATCGGACTCCTCCTCTTTCGTCTCACTGGGCTCGGGAGCCAAGGTAGCTTTAATGCTCAAGGAAATCTTTCTGTCCTCCTCGTTAAAGTCCACAACCTTTGCTGTCACTTCCTGCCCAACACTCAGTATGTCAGAAGGCTTTTCAATATGCTCCTTGGCAATCTGAGAAACATGAAGCAGCGCGTCCACACCGGGCTCCAACTCCACAAAAGCGCCAAATCCAGTCATTCTGGCAACCTTACCGGTCACAATACTGCCCACGGCATACTTGCTTGCAGCGTCCTTCCAAGGATTCGCGTCATCAAATTTCAAAGACAATGCAATCTTGTTGCCATTAATCTCCTTAATCAAAACTTTGAGATTGTCTCCCACCTTAAACACTTTCTTGGGATGCTCCACTCTGCCCCAGCTCATCTCGGAGATGTGCAACAGACCGTCCGCACCGCCCAAATCAACGAATGCACCGAAGTCAGTCACGTTCTTAACAACGCCTTCCACGATGTCTCCCTCATGGATTCTCTCAAAGAGTTCCTTCTGAAGCTCCGCCTTCTTGGCTGCAACCAACTGTCTGCGGTCACCGATATATCTTCTGCGCTTAGGATTATATTCGCTGATTACGAACTCAATCTCCTGCCCAGCGTATTTGGATAAATCCTTCTCATAAGTATCCGACACCAGACTCGCCGGAATGAAGATACGAACCTCCTCAATGATGACACTCAAGCCTCCGTCAAGAACCTGTGCCACGGGAGCAGTGAGTACCTCATGATTATTATATGCCTCTTCAATTCTCTTATTACCCCTGTCTGCAGCCAAACGCTTGTAGGTCAGAAGCACCTGCCCTTCCCCATCATTTACTTTCAATATCTTGACTTCCATGGTGTCGCCGACCTTGGCAACAGTACTCAAATCCACACTGGAATCATTGGTATATTCACTCTTGCTCAGAATACCGTCTGACTTGTATCCGATGTTCAGTATGATCTCATCCGGCTTGACATCGATAACTGTACCTGTGACTACCTCTCCTGCATGTATTGTCTTTAAAGAATCCTCCAACATTTGTTCAAAAGTTAATTCTGACATAATTTTGAACCTCCTCGATTAGATTATTGGGGGTGGAAGCCCCCGCGGTAATGCCCACCAGGCGAACAGCTTTAGGTAGTTCTA